>JAYUDU010000446.1:0-3661 GCA_043739605.1 Acidimicrobiales bacterium
AGGTCGCGTGCCTCGAAGTAGTGGTGCGCGCAGCTCTGGAAGAGCGGCTGCCGGAAGGCAATGAGGTCGGCCGGCGCGCCGCCCAAAAAGCCATACAACGTCAGCGCCAGCTCGTAGTCGTAGATGACCGGCGCACGACCGAAGAGCGCGGCCCGCTTGGAGCCGACGCCGAAGCAACCGGCGATGGCGTCGGCCGCGTGCTCGCCCTTCGCAAGCTCGAGCCTGTCCTGGAACGACTTGATCAGCTTGAGGCCATAGCCGGCGTCCGGTCCGGTGTTGCCCAGGCGAGCGCCCGTTGGCTGGCCGCCACCAAGGTCGCCGGGGCGATCGGCCCGCCATCCACCGTGAGGCGGAAGCTTCTTCCCGTCGCGCACCTTGTCAGCTTCGAGGACAGGGACGTACTCGGGCTGCGTCACAAGGCGTGAGTCTGCCTCATCATCGATACCACCTCCGGCAGTCGGCAACAGACGGCGTAGACGAGGGACTCGACGAGCGCCTCCCACGAGGCCGCGACGACGTTCTCGCCGACGCCGATGGTGGTCCACGTCTCGTCGCCGTCGGTTGAATCGATGAGGACACGGGTGACCGCCGCAGTGCCGGCCTTGGTGTCGAGGACGCGGACCTTGTAGTCGACGAGGTGCACGTTGGCGAGCATCGGGTGGTGCGGCGCAAGCGCCTTGCGCAGCGCCTGGTCAAGCGCGTTGACCGGGCCGTTCCCCTCGCCGGTGGTCACGTACCGCTCGCCATCGACCGTGAGCTTCACCGTCGCCTCACCGCCGAGCCCGTCGATGATGGCCCGGTACGACTCGATCTCGAACGGCTCTTTCACGAGCCCCGCCTCGCGGCGGATGAGCAGCTCGAGCGATCCGTCAGCGACCTCGTAGTGATAGCCCTCGTGCTCGCGACGCTTGAGCTCGTCGAGGACGTTGCCGACGACCGCGCCGTCGGGCTCAAGGCCCAGCTCTGCCATCTTCATGACCAGCGTGGAGCGGCCGGCCATCTCGGACACCACGAAGCGGGTGCCGTTCCCGACGAGGTCGGGGTTGACGTGCTCGTACGCGTCCGGGCGACGGGCGATCGCGCTGACGTGCAGCCCAGCCTTGTGAGCAAACGCCGAGGTTCCGACGTACGCGGCCTGGCTGTCCGGGGCGATGTTGACCAGCTCCGCGATGTGGTGGCTGACGCTGGTGAGGCGCTCGATGCGATCCCGCGGGATCGTCTCGACGCCCAGCTTCAGGGAGAGGTTGGGGATGACGGTGGACAAGTTGGTGTTGCCCGTCCGCTCCCCCAGCCCGTTGACGCACCCCTGCACCTGACCCGCGCCGGCGGCGACGGCGGCGAGGGTGTTCGCCACTGCGCAGCCGCCGTCGTCGTGGCAGTGGATGCCGACCTTCACGCCCACATTGGCCACGACGTCGGCGACGATCCGGCCGACGTCGTGAGGCAGCGTGCCGCCGTTGGTGTCGCACAGCACCAACACCTCGGCGCCGCCACGCTCTGCCGCGTGCAACGCCCGCATGGCGAACGCCGGGTTGTCGCGGTAGCCGTCGAAGAAGTGCTCAGCATCGAAGAACACCCGCAGCCCGCTGGCGACGAGGAACCGTACGGAGTCCTCGATCATCGCCTCGGCTTCATCGAGGGTCGTTCGCAGCGCTTCGAGCACGTGGTAGTCCCAAGTCTTGCCGACGATGCACGCGACGGGAGCGCCGGCAGCGACGAGGTTCGTCAGCACCTCGTCCTCGGCGGCCAGCACGCCGGCGCGACGGGTGGAACCAAACGCGACCAGCGTGGAGTGCTTGAGGTCGAGCTCGGTGCGCGCCCTGAGGAACAGCTCCTCGTCCTTGGGGTTGGCGCCCGGCCAGCCACCCTCGATGAAGTCGACGCCAAGATGGTCAAGCTGGCGGGCAACCCGCAGCTTGTCGTCGACGGTCAGGCTGACGCCCTCGCGTTGCAGCCCATCACGCAACGTCGTGTCGAAGACGTCGACCCTCGCCGGCCAGCCCGGTACGGGTTCGGTGGGGAGCTCACGCGACATGTTCGTTCCACTCCTTGTACCGGTCGACCTTCCCGCGGACCGAGTCTGCGTAGATGGCCATGATCTCCTTGGTGATCGGCCCCGGGTCGCCAACCTCCCGGTCGTCGACGCTGCGGACCGGGACGACCTCGGCGGCGGTGCCAGACAGGAAGATCTCGTCGGCGGTGTAGAGGTCGGAGCGCAGCACGTGGCCCGTCTCGTAGCCGATGCCGAGATCCTTGGCGATGGTCTTCACGCAGTCCTGCGTGATGCCCTCCAGCGCCCCGGCCGATGCCGGCGGTGTGACGATCGAGCCGTTCTTCACCACGAAGAGGTTCTCGCCGGTGCACTCCGACACATATCCCTGAGGGCTCAAGATGATGGCCTCGTCGTAGCCGGCTTTGATCGCCTCGACCTTGGCCAGGCTCGAGTTCACATAGTGGCCGACGCCCTTCGCCGCTGGGGGCATCGCATTTGGGTCGTGCCGAACCCAGCTGGAGATCTTCATCTTCACGCCCTTGGCCATGCCGTCATCGCCGAGGTACGTGCCCCACGGCCAACAGGCGATGGCGACGTTCACCTTGCACGGCATGGTGTTGAGACCCATCTCGCCATAGCCGAAATACGCGAGCGGACGGATGTAGCAGGAGTCGAGTCCGCTGGCGGCGACGACATCCTTGGTCGCCTGGACGATCTCTTCGGTGCTGTACGGCACCGCGAAGCCGAGGATCTTGGCGCTGCGGTGCAGGCGCTCGATGTGGGGGGTGAGCCGGAACACTGCGGGCCCGGTGGCAGTCGCGTAGGCGCGGATGCCCTCGAACACGCCGGTGCCGTAGTGGAGGGTGTGGGTGAGCACGTGCACGTTGGCCATGCCCCAGTCGACGAGCTCGCCGTCCATCCAGATCTTCGGGGTCGGGGTAATCGGCACTGGTTCTCCTGCTGGTTCGGGGTACGAGACGGACGGGGGTCGGGAACGAAAAAAGCCGCCCCGGTGGGCGGCGAGGTGCGGCTTGAGTCGGGTCGACCCGAGCGCGCACCTACGAAATGATGACTACGGCGTTCTGAAAGACGGAGGCGGTGCCGCGGTGCACGTACCCCATGCTGCCCGATCCGCCCGCCCGTCGTCAACCACCCAGGTATCGTCGCGATCATGACGATGCTCGATGCCTCAGCCGTCACTCGCTGGCGCTGGCACGCCGACCAGTTCGAGGAGGCCGATCGCCTCGGTTGGTTCGGCGACCAGCGGGTCGAGCTCTGGAACGGAGATGTGATCCCTGTGCCCCCCATGAACCTCCCCCACGCGCACGGCGTTGGCTCCGCGACCGATGCGATCGTGCCATCGATCGACCGGACGCGCTTCGCAACGGGCGTGCAGATACCTGTGCTCCTCGGGGACCTCGACCTCCCAGAGCCCGATATCTGGGTCGCACGCGGCAGCCGCGTCACGTTCGCAACCCGCCGCCCGACGGCCGACGACCTCGTCCTCGCGATCGAGATCTCCGACTCGACCCTCGCTCACGACCGCGACGTGAAGGTCCCTCGCTACGCCGCCGCCGGCGTCACCGAGGTGTGGATCGTCGACGTCAATGCCAGGAAGGTCCACATCTACTCGCAGCCGGACCGGGTGGCGGCGGCCTACGGCTCGAT
>JAYUDU010000447.1:0-3660 GCA_043739605.1 Acidimicrobiales bacterium
AGGGGCCAGGCCATCGTCGACGGCATCGATGTCGTCGCCAAGCCGTCGATAGCCAAGCAGATGATCGGCGTCGTGCCGCAGTCCAACACCCTCGACCGCAGTCTCAGCGTGTGGGAGAACCTGTACTTCCACGGCCGGTTCTTCGGGATGCCATCCAAGGAATCCAAGGCAAGAGCGGACGAGCTCCTCCTGCTGTTTCGCCTCTCGGAGCGCGCCAAGGTGCCGGTGATGGCGCTGTCTGGCGGCATGGCCCAGCGGCTCATGGTCGCGCGGGCCATCTGCCATCGGCCAGCGGTGCTGTTCCTCGACGAACCGACCGCGGGCCTCGACCCGCAGAGCCGGATCGCGCTGTGGGAGATCCTCGGCACCCTGCACGATGCCGGCCAGACCATCCTCCTCACCACGCACTACATGGAGGAAGCCGACCAGCTCTGCGACCGCCTTGCCGTCATGGATCATGGCAAGCTCCTCGCCCTCGATACGCCCGCGGGCCTCAAGGCCAGCGTCGGCGTCGACACGATCGTGATGGTCTCCACGAATGGCGACCTCGATGCTCTTGCCGCCGCGATCGGCGCCGCCGGCATCCCCGGTCTCGACCGGGCGACGGTCATCACCGGGACCGGCAAGGTCCGCGTCGACGTGTCGCGGCGCGAGGGCGCGGTACCGGCGATCGTCACCGCCGCCGACCGCGCCGGCTTCACCGTCACCGACCTCTCCGTCACCGAGCCCACGCTCGAGACCGTCTTCATCAACCTCACCGGCAAGGACCTGCGCGACTGATGTCCACCATCCCGACCACCGCTCCCATCCGTCTCAGCGAGGTGCGCCCGGCCGCGACCGCCTACCGCCAAGCGTTCGTTGGCCTGCTCGCCCGCGACTTCTCGGTGCTGCGTCGCCAGCTTGGCTCGTTCCTTCCCCGCACTCTCATTCAACCGTTGCTGCTGGTGTTCGTATTCACCTACGTGTTTCCCAAGATCGGCCAGGGCCCCGGTGGCCCCACGGCATCGGTCCTCTCCGGGGCGGCGAGGGCGCAGGCCGACGCTGCCGCCAAGCAGTTCTCGACTGCACTCGCGGCCGGCGTCGTTGCGCTCTCGATCATGTTCCAAGGCATCCAGTCCGTGGCCATCCCACTGGTGCAGGAGTTCGGGTACACGAAGGAGATCGAGGACCGCGTGCTGGCCCCGCTGCCGGTGTCGTTCGTGGCGCTGGAGAAGGTCGTGTTCGGTGCGCTACAGGGATTGTTTGCCGCGCTCCTCGTCTTCCCCATCTGCGCGTTCGTGCCGGCCACGCCCATCAGCCTGCACATCAACTGGCTCGTGCTGTTGACGCTGGCTCCACTCTCTGCCATCGCGTGCAGCGCCCTCGGCCTGTCGTTCGGCACCCGATTCGAGCCCCGGAACATCTCGATCCTCTTCGGCATCATCGTGCTGCCGCTGACCTTTCTTGGCTGCGTCTACTACCCGTGGTCGAAGCTGACGCCAATTGCGTGGCTGAAGTACGGCACGCTCTTCAACCCGTTGGTCTACGTATCGGAGGGCTTCCGTGCGGCGCTGACACCGGCGCCACACATGTCGCTCGTGGCCGTGTACCTGGTCCTCATCGGGTTCACCGCGCTGTTCCTGTGGACCGGCATCACCGGCTTCAACAAGCGCGTCCTGTCGTGACGCGAGGGCGAGGCTGCTGAAGTCGGAGGCCCGTGCCGAGCAGGCCGTCTTGGCGAGGGGTTGGTAGCCTGGGGGCGCGTGTTCGCGTCTGGAGCGGAGCGCGCCGCCGCGATATTTGCAGCCCTTGCCCGAAACCGCAGTGAGCCCCACGAAGGTGGACCAAAGCGAGCCCTGCGAGCGGAGGTCAGCGAGGCGGAGTGAGCATCGAGCCCTCCGCCTCGCTGAAAGCCGCAGTGGCCCGGTCGGTGTCTGGACGAAGGAGGACGTGTGACTCGGGGGGGAGCGTCAGCGGAAGGAGAGGCGCGCGCCCGCACGAAGGAAGACACCGACCCCTGTGGGCCACGAAGGTGGACCAAAGCGAGCCCTGCGAGCGGAGGTCAGCGAGGCGGAGTGAGCGAAGCGAGCCCTCCGCCTCGCTGACACAACGAGCTACACAGTCAGCCGGCGGACCCGGCGGCGGGCGACGAGGCCACCGGCCAAGGCGAGGCCGCCGAGGAGCACGAACAACTCGTTGCCGCCGGTGTGGGGAAGCTCACCGGCGGGAGTGGACGACGTCGGTGCGGGCGGGAGCGGGCCGGGCACGCCGCCGACGAGTGCTCCGGCACCGGAGAGTCGGAACAGCACGCCGCCGCTCACGCCGGTGAACAGGTCGAGTGCAATCCCGGTCGACTTGGTGCCCGTCAAACCGATGCCGTCGAGCGCGCCGGACGCCGGCGCAGCCGAGCCGACGGCGATCTTCGAGGCGAGCGGTGTCCCTGCGGCGATGTCCTGGGTTTGGCCCGCAGGGACCGTTGTCGTCTGCGGCACGCCGACGAGCTTCGCGAGCGCCTTCGAGAAGGTGATCGTCACCGCAGATGCCGAGCCCGCCGTCGTGACGGACCCGCTGGCCCGATCGATGGCCGACGAGGCGGTGCTGGCCGGGCCGACGACCGTGATCAGCGGCTCTGCGTCGTTCAGGATCGGAAGCGCTGCGACCAGGGCGTCGACCACGGTGGTGACCGCAGTGATGGCGACTGGCGTGATGGTGTTGACGAACAGCCCGGCGACCGTCGCCGCGTTGGCGGCACCGCCAACGACCGGCAACGGCGTGACCGTGGCCTGCACGACGGCGGCGACATCGACGATGAACTTCGTGAGGACGAGCGCCACCGCTTGGCGGATGGCATCGAGCAGGAACTTGAGACCGACGCTCGTGATGGAGAGCGACGCGCCCGTCGATGTCGCCACGACCTGGCCCGCCGTGGTCACGACCTTCGATTGGGTGTCGCCGACGGAGATGGTGAGCAGCTGGACGCCCTTGAGCGAAGCCGCGATCGCGGCCTTGATGGCCGTGAGGTAGGAGGCCGCCGTCGGTAGGAGCGCGTTGAGCTGTGACGTGAGGGCCGCGGTTGCTGCCGTGCATGCCACCGCAAGGGGTGCCGGGGCCGTGGTGCAGACGGTGGCGATTGCAGCGGAGAGTTGCCCGTTTGTGGTGGTGACTGGACCAGTCGCACTCTCGAGCGTCGCCTGGATGGGAGCGATGAGAAGGCTGGTGATCAGGGCGCCGAGGGCCTCTGCGCTGACGCCGAGTGCGGCGATCGAGGCAGTGCTGTCTGCCCCAACGGCGCCGACTGCGTCGACGGTGGCCGAAGCTGACCCGCAGGCGGCGCCCAGCGAAACCACTGAAGCGACTGCGGCGGGCAGTGCCGGGGTCGCGCAGGAGGGGCCGTTGGTGGTCGTGCCCACGAGGGTTCGCTCCGCCGTCGCCACCGTGGTCGCGATGCTCGCGACGCCAATGCCGGTGGCGACGCCCTTGAAGCCGAGGGCGTTGGCGCGCGCCGTCGACGCCGTCGTGCCAAACGCCAAGGCGGTGCCAAAGAGGTTGAGACTCAGACCCACACCGTCGGCTGAGCCGGCGTACGGGCCGATCGGATCCGCCGACGCCGGTTCGGCCCGCAGGCCGACGCCGAGCGCAAGCACCGAACTGCAGAGGACAAGGCCGAGCACGCGTCGCACG
>JAYUDU010000448.1:0-3655 GCA_043739605.1 Acidimicrobiales bacterium
GCCCTCGTCATCGCCCCGTGGAACTACCCGATCCAGCTGCTGCTCGTCCCCGTGGCGTGCGCCATCGCCGCAGGGTGCGCCGTTGTCGCCAAGCCGTCAGAGCTGGCACCGGCCACATCCGCGGCCATGGGGCGTCTCATCCCGCGCTATCTCGACGCCCGGGCCGTCGCCGTCGTAGAAGGAGGCGTCCCCGAGACTGCGGCGTTGTTGAAGGAACGCTGGGACACCATCTTCTACACGGGCAACGGCACCGTCGGGCGGGTCGTCGCCCGGGCCGCCGCAGAGCACCTGACCCCAGTCACCCTCGAGCTCGGCGGCAAGAGCCCCGTCATCGTCGACCGCGACGCCGACCTCAACGTTGCTGCTCGCCGCATCTCGTGGGGCAAGTTCCTCAACGCGGGCCAGACGTGCATCGCCCCTGACCACGTGCTCGTCCACGAGGCTGTTGCCGACGAGCTGATCGACCGCATCGTCTCCACCATCGGCGACCTCTACGGTAACGACGCGCGCACCAGCCCCGACTACGCCCGCATCATCAACAGCCGCCACTTCGCGAGGCTCGGTCGTCTCATCGACGGGGCTGGCCCGTCTGGTGTGGCGGCACACGTCGTCACCGGCGGGGTACGCGATCCGCGGGATCGCTACCTGGCGCCGACGGTGCTGACCGATATCGCAGACGATGCGCCGTGCATGGCAGAGGAGATCTTTGGCCCCGTCTTGCCCATCATCCCGGTGCGCGACGTCGAAGACGCCATCGCCCGCGTCAATGCCGGCGACAAGCCCCTGGCGCTCTACGCGTTCTCTCGCAACGATCACACGCTCCAGCGCATCGTCGACCACACCTCGTCCGGCGGCGTGTGCCTCAACCACGTCGTCATGCACGTGACGGCGCCGTCGCTGCCGTTCGGGGGCGTCGGCGAGTCCGGGACCGGTTCGTACCACGGCCGGTGTGGCATCGAGGCCTTCAGTCACCGCCGCAGCGTGATGAGCAAGCCGACATCCCCGGACCCCTCGATCATGTACCCGCCGTACACCGCCATCAAGCGCTGGGTGATGCGCAAAGCGTTCTGAGCAATCAGCGGAAGATGCGATCGACCCTGGCGCGTTCGTCGTGACGAGCCAACGGGGGAACGGCCGCCCGCGCCGCGGCTCCGGCGATGTGAAAGGTCGAAAAGATGTGGTTTGGCACGCCGGCGGCTGCCTCTGGATCGTCTGCGACGGCCCCTAGGAACGCTTGCCATGCCTCGGAATGGTCGACGTAGCGGTCTCGTGCTGCGGCGATGGCACCGTGGAAGCGGCTCACCTTCACCTCGGCGACTCGACGGCCGGTCAACTCGAATGTTGGCAGCGCGAGGCCAGCGATGTGGGCCGCTTTGGCGGGGTTGCAGTCTGTGCTGTCTGGGTCTCTACATGAGAAGAGCGTGATGCCGAGCTCACGGTTGGGGACGAGCATCGAGGCTTCGGATGTCTCGATGCGGTCGAGCAGCGTCGACATCTCGTCGGTGCGCCACACCCAATCTCCGATCGATCCGCAGATGAGGAGCACGGCCAGAGCGATCGTCCCTGCCACGATGAGCACGGCGGGTCGCGGCAGCGGTGGCGGGTTGTAGCGCGGCCCGGTTTGGACGACGGCTGGAGGGGGTGCTGTGACCACGAGCGGAGCCGCGGGAGCGTCGGCCCAAGCGCGCTTCGACCGGATCGGCTGGTGTGGCCAGTCTCGCTCTGCGCCGGTAGTCGTCACGAGCGCATCCTCGCATGGCCTATGAGGAGAGTCGCCGCGTGGGTGGTGACGGCCGAGATGCATCGGCGGTCGCCACCGGTGATTGTCTCGCTCTCGCAGGGCCAGAGTCCCGTCGTCCCGGCCATCGTGGGTCCTGCTCGGGGCCCGACCCCGGCCGGGACCGCAGGCGTACCTCGATCACGACACCCGATGGCGCGGAGGTCACCGACGGTGCCGACAGCTGGCCCGCCCTCACCTTGAGCCGAGCAGCCGCGAGACTGACTTCTGTGGAGGTTGGTGGTGTGCAGCTCAGGGTCGATGTGAGCCCGCCGACCGCAGAGCCCGTGCTCGACCGCATCGTCGTCGCAGGCGTTGGAACTACCGCAGCCCTGCTTGCTCACATCGCCAGCGATGGTGGGTTCGAGCTGCTGGATGTGCCGATGTGGGGTGGTCCGGTCGGCTCGACGACACCCGTCGCCGCGTCGTGCGCGACGTGGTCCGAGGCCATCGCTGTCGTTTCGAGACGTGCGACGTGGGCTGGAGGATGAGGTCGTTCGTATCCAGCGCACCCGAGCCCACCCGGCGTCGGCAAGACGCGCCTCGCGGTGCACGTCGCCGGGGCGCGGGTGGCGACGTGGGAGGTCCGGTGGCTCACCGCCGCCACACTGCCGAGCCGCGGGCTGGCGGGGCACTGCGCACTTCGAGGCCGGCACGTTCGACGCCGCAGGAGAAGACCTGCGTACCGCATGGCACCTCCTCCGCGATGCCGGGTGGCCGGCGTGGGCCGCTCGTTCGGCCGCAAACCTGGCCACCGTCCTCGATGCGATGCGATGGGACGAAGCGACGAGGCCGCGCCCCTTGCGGCCGCCGCCATTGGTCTGCTGCGCCGCCACGGCGCGCCGAACGATCTTGCCAACGCGCTGGCCAACGAGGCGAATCAGCGAGAGAGAGCGCCATGACCTCGAAGCGGCAGAAGCTCTTCTGTTGGAGGCTCGCGCCGTCGCCTCCCGAACGCTGATGCCGCGTGGCGAAGCGGCCCCCGGCGCACTCCGGCCGAGGTGGCGGCCCGACTGGGCTACACAGAGCGGCGGTAGCGCCCGCCGACCTCGAAGAGCGCATCAGTGATCTCGCCGAGGGTGCAGGTTCGTACAGCGTCCATCAGAACGTTGAAGGTGTTGTCCCCGCTGAGCGCCGCGCATCGCAGACGGTTCAAGGCTGGCTCGCGGTCGGCCGCGTGGCGGTGCTGGAAGTCGCGCCGCCTCCTGAGCTGGTCATGCTTTTCCTCGTCGGTGGCACGGGCGAGCTCCAAGGTGTCGGGGACGGCGTCGCCAGCCGGGTTGCGGAAGGTGTTGACACCGATGATGGGATAGCTGCCATCGTGCTTGCGGTGCTCGTACAGCATGGACTCGTCTTGGATTCGACCACGCTGATATCCGGTCTCCATGGCCCCGAGGACGCCGCCGCGTTCGGCCAGGCGGTCGAGCTCTGCCAAGACCGCGTGCTCAACGAGGTCCGTCAGCTCGTCAACGATGAAGCTGCCCTGGAGGGGGTTCTCGTTCTGGGCAAGCCCCCACTCCTTGGTGATGACCATCTGGATGGCGAGGGCACGGCGCACGGATTCTGCGCCCGGTGTGGTGACAGCCTCGTCGTAGGCGTTGGTGTGGAGACTGTTCGCATTGTCATAGATGGCGCAGAGCGCTTGGAGGGTGGTTCGGATGTCGTTGAATGACATCTCCTGTGCATGAAGGGAGCGGCCCGAGGTCTGCACGTGATATTTGAGCTTTTGACTCCGCTCGTTGGCGCCGTAGTGGTCGCGCATGGCGATGGACCAGATTCGGCGTGCGACGCGACCGAGGACGGTGTACTCGGGGTCCATTCCGTTGGAGAAGAAGAAGGAGAGGTTGGGTGCGAAGTCGTCGATGTTCATGCCCCTGG
>JAYUDU010000449.1:0-9247 GCA_043739605.1 Acidimicrobiales bacterium
CCTCCGCCGAATCGTCTTCGCATGCCAGCCTGTGGGTGTGTCCCTTGACCGCGCCATCTTGCAGTTCTGTGCCGACCACCGCTCGCCGACCGTCGATCGAGTCGCCCGTGCGGCGCTGACGGTCGGAACCAGCCCAGCGGCACTGGCCTTGGTTGCGGTTGGATGCGTCGCGTATGTGTTGCGGGGCCGCCGATGGCGGCTCGCGACCGCACTGGTGGGCGCCTTCGTCTGCGCGAGCGCGGTCGCCAGCGTGCTCAAGTCGCTGATCGGCCGCGTCAGGCCGCCGGCGGAGCTCGCGCTGGTCCACATCTCGGGGTCGGCGATGCCTTCCACCCACGCCGCATGGACCGCAGCCGTTGCGTGCGCAGCCGCGATAGCGTTCGAATGGCCGACCCGCCGGACCCAACGTATCGCCGCGCTCGCACTCGGCTGTCTTGTGGCTGGGATCGGTGCCTGCCTGGTCTACCTGGGGACCCACTGGCCGAGTGATGTCCTGGTCGGGTGGCTGCTCGGCTCCGCCATCGCAGCTGCGGCCACGCCGCCGATCACGCGCTGGCGACCCCAGTCGCCACTCCGGACAGGATGAGTCGCAGGCGGACCAACTGGGATGGTGCGCGGGTCGTGCTCGTCTCCCGCACTTGGAACTCCGTCGTAGGTTCCTCGGGGCGAGGAACTCCGAAGGGTCAGGTGGCACTGCGCAGCGACTCGACCCGACCGACGCCCCGACCATGCCGCCAACCGCGCCAAGTGCGGTGCTCTCGGCGAGGAACTGGATGGCGATGTGGTGGCGGGCCGCGCCGAGCGCTCGCCGCAGACCGATCTCGCCGATGCGCTCCATCACCGAGACGAGCGTGACGTTGGCGATGCCGATGGCGCCCACGACGGCGATAGCGGGCTGTGCGGCTACTCGTGCTGGTCTTGTCGACGCTGAAGGTCGGCGAGGGTGTGTTGGATCCAGCGGAGGTAAGCGCCCTCGACTTCGATGCCGAGTTGAAGGGCGTACAGCTGCCCGGGGATGACATCGCCGAACTCGACGGCGCTGAGGACGGCGTGGATGCGTTCAAAATCGGCGAGCAGTTCTGTGTGCTGATGGTGTTGGCCACGCAGCAGCTCGGCGGTGGTGGCGTGATTCGTGTAGTTGGCGAAGTAGAGCTTGGCGAGGGACTCGTCGTAGATGCGGTAAGGGGCTGCCGGCTCTTCGAGCCATCGGTGCACCGCGTGCTCGCCTTGCTCGGTGAGCGCGAGGAGCTGACGGTTCCGGACTGACGCCGACCCGCGCGGCTCGATGTACCCGTCGCGGCGGAGACGTGTTGCCTGTTGGTACACCTGGCTGTGTTGTGCCGACCAGAAAAAGTTGACAGAAGAGGACATCTCCTTCTTCAGGTCGTAGGCGCTGCGCGGTCCGGTCTTGAGGAACGCGAGGAAGAGGTGGTCCCCGGTTGAGAGTTCGCGCTTTTCCATTGACAGTCCATCCTAGACCATGTACGGTTCGATCAACACAGTACATAATGGACTAAAGGACGAGCTCATGACGATCGCAGCGTGGATCTACCTCGGACAGGCCGTCGCATCGGGTGGGTCGCTCGCCGTCGGCCACCCGTGGACCGCGCTGCTCAGCCGACGTCGCTATCCCGAGCAGGTCCGAGCCCACCCGCTGTTCGTCGAAGCGAACCGATTCATCACCGGGGCATGGACGCTCTACTTCGGGGTCGCCGCGACGGCGACGGCGCTCGCCGGCCCCTGGACGCCGATCATCTTGAGCGGGCCAACACCTCTGCTCGGTTGGCTGTCGTTTCGGGTCGGCGACCGGTACGCGCCTTGGAAGATGCAGCGATCCCAACCCAAAGGAGAACTACCCGTGACCACCCCCGCCCAGGACGAGCTTCGAGCACAGATCACCAACAAGACCGACGACGAGATCGTCGCGCTGATGAGCGAGGCGCCCGGCGGGATCGGAGGCGTCCTCGACGACACCGTCGCAGGCATGGCCGACGCGCTCGATCCCGACGCCGCCCAGGACTGTGTTGTCGGTTACGAGATCGATTCCGGTGGCGAGACCTACGGCTACCGCATCGAGGTGCGAGGGAATGACGTTCAGACCGAACGGCGCGCACCGAGCGACGCTCGCGTCGTCCTGCAGCTGAGCGTCCCCGAGTACCTCCGACTCATCACCGGACTGCTCGACGGCACCGAGGCATTCATGTCGGGTCGGATGAAGATCCGCGGTGATGTCATGTTCGCCCCCCAGGTCGGCCGGATGTTCCGGACCGCATAGCCACGACGGCGGCTCGCCGCCACCGGGAAGAGAGCGCTACTAATGACGACAGAGACCATCATCAACCGCTACCTCGTCGGGGAGTACGCGCCCGTCCGCGACGAACTGACCAGCACCGAGCTCGCCGTCGAAGGGCAGCTCCCGGCTGAGCTCAACGGCACGTACCTGCGCATCGGCCCCAACCCGCGCGGCTCGCTGGATCCGGCGACCTATCACTGGTTCCAGGGCGACGGGATGGTGCACGCCGTCACCCTCTCCGAAGGTCATGCCCGCTACTCCAATCGGTGGGTGAGAACCGATCGGGCCGCCGACCTGTTGGATGAACGCCCGGGGTCGGATCAACCACCCGATGTCATCCCCGCCGAGATCTCCGTCGCCAACACGGGTCTCGTTGCCCACGCCGGCCGGATCCTCGCGCTCTACGAGGTCGGCCTTCCCGTCGAGATCCGAACCGACGGATCAACGGTCGGCCGCTTCAACTTCGACGGCCGTCTTCAGTCAGCCATGACGGCGCACCCCAAGGTCGATCCGAACACCGGCGAGCTCCACTTCTTCGGCTACAGCATGCTCGGACCGCCGTTCCTGCGCTACCACGTGGCCGACGATTCAGGCCGCCTGACACGGACCGAGGAGATCACGCTTCCGGGGCCGTCGATGGTGCATGACTTCGCTGTCACGCGGGACCACATCGTGTGGCTCGACCTTCCCGTGCTCTTCGACCGCGACCTGTTGGCGCACGGCCGGTTCCCCTTCGGATGGCACCCCGACTATGGCGCCCGCGTCGGGATCATGCCCCGCGCCGGCGCCAACAACGCGGTGCGCTGGTTCGACATCGATCCCTGCTACGTGTTCCACGTGCTCAACGCCTACGACGACGGACCCAACGTCGTGATCGACGTCGTGCGTTACGACCACCTGTTCGCCGACGATCACGCGGGACCGTCGGATTCCGAGCCGATCTTGACGCGCTGGACAGTCGGCCTCACCACTTCGAGCGTCTCCACCCACGTCATCGATGACCGCCCCCAGGAGTTTCCCCGCGTCGCCGACCGCACCGTCGGATCACGCCACCGCTACGGGTACGCCGTCACCGAACATGGCATCGTCCAGCACGACCTCGACCGAGGCACATCCGTCGCCCATTCCCTCGGCGCGAATAGCCAAGCCTCAGAAGCACTCTTCATACCCGCAGCCGACGGAACAGCGGACGACGAAGGCTGGGTCGTCGCCATCGTCCACCACAATCCGCACTCCGCCGACTTCCTCGTACTCGACGCGACCGCGCTCGACCATCCACCCCTCGCTCGCGTCGAGCTTCCCCAACGAATCCCAATCGGTTTCCACGCCCTCTGGGCAAGCGACAACGAGGAGAGGCGGCGCACTTCTCGCCTGGCTTGATGCGTCTGTCGACAAAACGTTCGACGCGCTCGTGGACGAGGCAACTGAATTCTCGGTCGAGGGCAGGTGGACTTCTCCCGGCTCAACGGACGCACAACGGTGGAAGGTAGACGCGCTCCATGTTCAGGATTCGGCGCCAGCCTCGATGAGCGTGCTCACTATGTCGCCGATCGCAGCTCTGTTGGTGAGGGACGGCCAAGCCACGCGCGTTCCGGCAGCGAGCGTTGCGTTCGGGGTCGAAGTCGTCGTGGAACTCGTTTCGCCGTCGGGAACAGCACGCCGAGCTCGGCCTGTGCCGGCGCAAGCTCCTCGGAGTTCAGGAAGCCGGGGAGCAGCGTGTATCCGTGCTCGGCGAAGTCGGAAGCGGCGGTCGTGAAGGTGTCAGCGGTCCTCATGCTCGTGTCCTGTCGACCGCACCTCGGGACAGAGTGATGCCGTGGGCGGAGCAGCGGTCGCGTCGCTGATCATGCGGTGGCGGGCCGCAGTCGCCACCCCGCCAGGATGAGCCGCAGGTGCTTCGAGGGTCAGGTGGCACTGCGCAGCGACTCGACGGGTTCCATGGCGGCGGCTCGCAGTGCTGGGTAGAGACCGGAGAGGAGGCCGATTCCGGCGCCGAGCCCTGGCGCCCACAGGGGCACCCACGGTTCGAGGACGGGGGTCCACGAGCGGGCCGCCGCGACACCAACGGTGGCCAGCGTGCCGACCGACGCCCCGACGATGCCGCCAACCGCTCCGAGGGCAGTGCTCTCGGCGAGGAACTGGATGGCGATGTGGTGGCGGGCGGCGCCGAGCGCTCGCCGCAGACCGATCTCGCCGATGCGCTCCATCACCGAAACGAGCGTGACGTTGGCGATACCGATGGCGCCCACGAGCAGGGACACCGCTCCGAGGAGGAGGAACAACGCGTCGAGGTCCCCCTGCACGTTCGCCTTGGCCCTCCGGGGCTCCGGTGGCGCGGTCACCTTGACGAGGGTCGGGTCAGCCGGGCTGAGAGCGAGCGCGGCCTGGCTGGCGATGAGGTCGGCGGCGCCGACGGCGGTCTCGATCTGCACGCTCGCCGGAGCGAGCAGGCCGTAATCGTGACGAGCCGTGCCCTCTGGCACGATGACGGCGCTCAGCATCGCGGCCTGTCGACTGACGTCACCGATGATGCCGATCACTGCGTACAGCCGGTCGCCGATGAAGATTCCTGGTTGCGCATCGACGCGGTCGATGCCGAGTCGGGCCGCCGCCCCCGCCCCGAGGACGGCCACCCGGTCGCCCCGCTCTGAGTGGCCCTCATCGGGAAGGCGTCCCGCGCTGAGGGTGGTGTGGATCGCTCTGAACAGCCCCGGTGATGCCGCCTTCACCGGAAGCGAGAAGCGGGACTGGCCCTGAGGATCCCGAACGGGAACCGCCGTGATGAGGGCGCCCTTGACATCGACGTCGCTGAGGGTCCCGGCCGCGACGACCCCCGCCAACCTGGCCATGCGAGCCTCCGCATCCCGCGAGAACGGGCTGAGCGTTCGCCCGTTGCCTCCCACCTTTGGTCCGACAGTGATGTCGGTGGCGGCGAGTGCGTCGAACCGGCTCACGATCTGGTTGCCTGCGGTCTTGGACAGCCCGAGCGTTGCGACGAGGGCCGCCATGCCAACGACGGTCCCAAGCACCGTGAGCGCGGATCGGCCGGGACGCGCCAACAGGCTGGCGATGCATTCGTCCAGGAGATCACGGGCGCCAAGGTGGGGGCCCTTGATCCGCGTGCTGGGTGTGGCGGCTGCGACCGCGATGCGAGGTGCCTGGCACGTTTGGGTCGCCTCGCTCGTCTGCGTCGTCATCGAGTGCCCTCATCGGTGAGGACGCCGTCAACGATGGTCACCCGCCGCGGGGCCCGCCCGGCCACGTCGGCGTCGTGGGTGATCATCACGACGGTCAGGCCGTCGTGCCACAGTCCTTCGAACAGCGCAAGCACCTCTTCGGCGGTGTGACTATCGAGGTTGCCGGTCGGTTCGTCGCAGAGGAGGACGCTCGGGTTGCCGACGAGTGCTCGAGCGATGGCGGCGCGTTGGCGCTGCCCCCCAGAGAGTCGGGTCGGCAGGAAGTCCCTGCGGTCGTCGAGGCCAACGCGTGCAAGCGCGTCCTGCGCCCGTTGGCGCCGCCCTCGACGGGGGCTGCCGCCGTAGAGCTCGGCGAGCATGACGTTCTCGACGACGGTTCGCCTCGCGAGGAGGTGGAACGCCTGGAACACGAAGCCGATCGAGCGGGCCCGCAGTCCGGCTCGTTCCCGTTCGCTGAGGTCGTGGGTGTCGACGCCATCGAACCGGTAGGTGCCCTCGGTCGGCCGGTCGAGGAGCCCCACCAGGCTGAGCAGTGTCGACTTGCCCGATCCGGATGGCCCAGAGACGGCAACCCACTCACCGGGCGCGATGCGCAGGTCCGTGGCTCTGAGCGCCTCGACCGGTGGATCGCTGCCATACGTGCGCGTGACACCGACCAGTTCGATGACTGCGGGCGGTGGGGCCTCCACGCGACTCGGCATCACGGCCCGGCGGCCGGCTTGGTGCCGACGATGACGAGATCGCCGGGTGACAGGTCACCGCTGGTCGGGGTGACCGCCACCAGGCCCTGCGCTCCAAGTCCTGGAGTCACTCGAACGAAGCGCGAACTCCCGTCGCGAGCGACGACGGATACCCGAGATGTGCCGTCTCCGCCGATCGACAGCGCAGAGGCCGGGATGGCGAGGACGGGGCCTCCGGTTGAGGTGACCGTGATCGTGAGAACGACGCCCCCGCCGACCAGGCTCGGTGGCAGCGATGCGGGCGTGACGCCGATGTGGATGCGCTGGGGGTCGACGCCGTTGGTGCCTGGCGTCGTTGCGACGTCGGAGACCGTCCCCGTCCCTGTCACGCCGAGGTCGGGAGCCGAGATCGCAACCGCGGCGCCGACCCTGACGAGCTGGGCGTCCTCGATCGAGAGCGCGGCATCAATCGCGAGGACCTGGCTGGTGACGCTCAGCACTGGACCGGTCGGCGGTTCGCCGACCTTGGCCTTCACCTCGTCCACCCGAGCAGGGAGGTTGGCAAGGAAGAGGATCTCGTCTGAGGGGACCTGCACGTCGGCCGTCATGGGCACAGCCGCCAGTGTCACGGCGGCGCGCGTGGCCGTGGTGCGCTCTCGGCTCTTCGTCAGGGCAAGCATGGCTTCGGCGCTGGCGATGTCTGCGAGCGCACCCGCCACCTCGATGGCAGGGTCGACGACCTGCGCTGGCCCGTCCTTGGACGCCGCGGCGACGGCCTCTGCGGCCGTCAGCTGCGCTTGGGCGACGCCGATGTTCCGATCGGTCTCGGCCACCGCCGACTCCAGTGCGGCTCGCTCCGCGCGAGAAGGCGCCGATTCGGGCGGCGCCTTCATGGCGTCCGCCAGCTTCAGCTTGGCGATCTGGGCTGCTTCCCTGGCGCTCTGGACGGCGGCGGTTTTGGCGACCACCTCCGCGCCGGCAACGCGCTGCTCCGCCTCGGCGCGGCGGCGTGCACTCGCCGCGGCTGTCGGTGCGGCGCCGGCCACGCCATGAGCAGCGGCGAGGTGATCTCGCGCGATTCGTAGCGAGGATGCTGCCGTGACCGCCGCCTCCGCGGCGCCAACCTGGTCGGCGTCAGCGGTGGCGGCGTCCGCCTGCGCGGCGCGCATCGTCTTGTTCTGCTCGTCTGTCGGTCCGAACGGAGTCCAGCCCGCGGACCGGTACCACGCGGCGACCGCGAGGGCGGTGGCGTGGTCATAGGTGCCATCCACCGGTCCTGGCGAGAAGCCGAGCCGCGCCAGTGCAGCCTCCAGTTGGCGGACGTCGTCACCGACGGTGCCGACGACGAGGTCTCGGTGGGAGGGCACGGCCCCGGTCAGCACGAGTACCGGGCGCCCAGACAACGAGAACGCCGACGATCCTTCGACGAGCGTGGCCCCTGTGGTTGGCAACGCGGTGATCACTGCGCTGGCGCCCGACGTGGATGCCTTGAGGGGGGACGCAGCCACGAACACGCCGCGAGGTGCGCCGAACTGCACGGTTCCCCGCGTCGTGACCGCTGAGGACAAGCTCACACGCTCGACTGCGACGGTGATGGCAGACGGCTTCGGCGGCGCGGTGCGCGCCGCCACCTCGCTCGGCGATCGGATGGACCGTCCCGCCACTCCCCCGCTCGCCGCGGCGGTGACGATGGCGGCGAGGCCGACGCCAAGCCCGGTCGAGCGCTTCACGGCGCCGCAACCTTGGCGAGGAGATCGGCGTTGTCGGCACGGAAGCGCACCTCGAGCTCGGCGCGCACCTTGGCCTCGACCGACTTGATGTGCTCCGCCTCGCACGCCACGTCGGCAGTCACGAGGACGACCTCGAAGCGCTGCAGGGCGGTCAGCGCCGCGGTGTCGTAGGTGGGGGCTGCGCCAAGATCGCCGGCCCGGTCGGGCGGGCCGACGATCTTGGCCAGCCGGTCCTTGAGCGTTGCGTCGACGTCGCCCGGGTCGGCGAGGGGTTGACCCGCGGCGCGCATGCACGCCGCCCACGCGGTGAGTGCCGTGCGCATCCTTGCGTCGGCCTTGATTCGCTGGTCGAGGTCATCGAGCTTGGACTGCACCGATGCCGCGACACCAAGGCCACCAAACGCGGTATCGGTCGCAGGCTTCGTGCACCCGCCGAGGTTGGAGAAGTCTCCGTTGTCCAGAGCGGCCGCGAGGGTGTCAAAGCCGGGTCCGCCCAACAGCGCCTTGTCGTACGCCTTGCGTTCTTTGACGCTCAACGCCGCCCGAGTCTTCTCGTTCGGACCACCCGCAGCTTGGCGACGCCGCTGTTCGTACAACGTGGTGATGCCATACCCGAACTGCTTGTTGAACTCGGCCTCCGTCAAAGAACCACCGACGAGCGCAGCTTCGCGGGCTGCGGGATCGACGGGTGTGTACTCAAAGCCTTGGGCCCGCATGCAGGTTGCGAGCAGCATCTCCACCTTGGCCTGTCTGGCCAGGATGCCCGCCTTCTCAAAGCCGAGCTGCGCGTCGACCGAAGAGCTGCGAGTCGTCGTCGTCGCACCGTTCGAGGCGGGCGTCGAAGCTCCCGAGATCGATGGTGGCACTGAGAGCGACGCTCCGGCCCGTGGCTTGGCCGGCCCCGACGCGCAGGCTGTCGCGCCGACCAGCACGATCGAGAGCGCCACGCCACGCAGGGCAGCTCGCTGATGTCTGGCTGTTCGTTCCATGCGGTCGAGACTGCGCCGCGCCCGCTGAACCACTGCTGAATCGCCCGATGAGCCGTTCAGCGGGTGTTCAGCGCCGCTTCAGTAGCGTGCTCCCTCAACCGCATCGGAGGCCCATTGAAGTTGCTCTTGATCGAGGACGACCACAAGATTGCTGTCGCCGTCGCCCGTGGACTCAGGGCAGAGGGCTACACCGTCGACCATGTCGGCGATGGCCTCGAAGGTCAATGGCGAGCGGTCGAGTGCCGCCACGACTTGATCATCCTCGATCTTCTCCTCCCCGGCCGGAACGGCTTCGCAGTGTGCGCGGCGGTACGAGCCGCCGGCATCGCGACGCCGATCCTCATGTTGACGGCCAAGG
>JAYUDU010000450.1:0-3645 GCA_043739605.1 Acidimicrobiales bacterium
GAGCAGTTCGTGGTTCGGTGGCGAGTTCAGTTCGAAGTGGCTGCCATCCAGCCCTTCTTACGGCGCCGAGCGCTCGTCGCTGGGGGTCGCTGCAGCCGCGATCATCCAGGCCACGAACAGGGGGGCGCCGAGCATGAAGTTCATCGCTCCGCCTGGCGCGATGAACCCGTTCTTGCCGAACACCGTCACCGTCTCGATCGTCTGCTCAACGACGAGGACTGCGGTGAGCCAGGCCAGCCATCGAGGGAAGCGGGGTGCTGTGCGCTGCCACGCCGCAAGCCCGACCGGCGCGGCGAGCAGGATCGCCGACACCGTGAGGAGCGGACCGTAATACGCGCCGACATCCGCGATGGTGCGCGCGACGTTCGGGTCGAGGCTGTCGGCGTGGAGGGCGAGGCCGGCCGACAGCCAGGTCAAGATCACCGTCTGCGTCGCGACGCCGGCAGCGCCGAGCAGCAGCACGTCACGGCCGATGCCGTCGACGCGGGCGCGCAGCCACGCGACGAGCAGCACGAAGGGAGCGCCCGCCAGCGTGGTCAGCCAGGCCGCCAATCGGATCCCATCTCCGTGCGCCGCGTAGTACCGGACGAGCTCGACGCCTGACGCGTCAAGGCCCGGCGCGGCGGGAACGACGAGCTGTCCCGCGACGAACAGCGCCGCGACGGCGAGTGCAGCGAGCAGCGGCCACCGTTTCGTCATCCCCGACCTCCCTTGTTGTGGTGAACGCCGCCCGTATCGCAATCTGCGACGTGGCCGTCGCGGCCCGAGGTGCGCGGGAGCCTCCAGTGGCCGCTGAAGGTGCCCGTGCCGCCCGCGAGGTTCGCGACGCCGTCGAACCCGACGTGGCCGGTGGCGCCGGCGAAGTCGCCGGTGGCGCCGACGATGCAGGCATCGATGTGCAGGTACTGGGTGTCGGGGATGCCCGTTGGCGTGCCAACGAGCTTCTCCGTGAAGCGCAGCGTCCCGATCCGGCCGTGGTCGTCACGACCGACGAACGTCTCGTCGACCGTCCCGTCGGCCGCACCGGTGACGGCATCGAAGGTGGCGTCGATCGTGTAGTTGGTCACGCCGGTCCACGTGCCCGCCCAGGTCGTGCTGCCCGTGCACGTCACATGATCCGAGGTCACCGATTCGGGCGTCGTGGGAACGCAGGGGACGAGGCCGACCCACCGCCCGTTGACGGCCTCGTCGGGGCTCTTCGCGCTCGCCGGTGGAGCGAGAAGCGCGAGGATGGCGACCGCAGCGGCGACAGTGATCCGGACTCGTGTCGATGTCATGGAGCGAAGCGTCATGACGCCGAGTGTCGCGCACGAGCCCTCGACAAACATCTGCCATGTGGCGTATTCGAGACACACGCCACCTGGTACATGTTCGCGCTGCCGATGGACCCGAACATTGGGGGGCATGCCCACATCACGGCGAGGTTCCCTACTGAAGTCGAGGCCAACGCGCTGTTCGGAGACGTTGGTAGCGATCACCGAACTTCCTCCAGACTCGAACACTGAAATCTCTCACCCTTGAGCGGGGTGGTGGCGGGGAGCGTCAGGCGAGGTCGGCGTGGAGGTTGCGTTCGGCGTCTTCTCGCATGGCTGGCGGCAGCGACGTCGCTCGGCGAGCCTCGAGATCCAGCGCGACGCCAACGTTCGTCGACACCAGCAGCGGCACGCTGGCGTTGAGGTCCATCACCCACTGACGTCGGGTGGTGGTCTTGTCAGCGATGGCCGTCACCGCACTGAACGATTGGATCCGATCACCGAGGCGAGGCGGCCGGCCCACCACCATGCGGGTCTCCATGACGGCCATGTTGACGCGCTGGCCTTCGCGGCCGCGGTGGTGCAGATCCCACGGCCGTGGGTCGATCGGCTGTCCACCCCAGAGCAGCTCCTGGATCCGATCCGCCGGCACCTCACCGTCGGCGCCAACGTCAGCGGCGGTGACCTCACGGGGGTGACGCATGGCCAGACCGCGTGCCAGGAGGGTCTCCGCTGACGGCGCCATCGCCATCGGGTCGTCGTCGACGCGGACGCTGCGCGGCCCACCGTGCTCGGGGACGGTGACCGTGTCCACGGCGAGGTGCCCGAACGTCACGCCGGCGTCGGCAGGCGAGGTCCTGCGGATGAACGTCGCGGCGAGCACGTCGGTGTCCTCGTTGAACAGCTCGTGGTAGATCGTCGCCACCTGAGGCGCGAGTGCGAGGAAGCCGCTGCGCACTGCGAGCCGAGCCCCCGCCATCTGCTCCCGGTGGTGGCGCGTGTAGAGGTCGAAGGTCCGCAGCCGCTGGTTGGGGCCGAGCAGCTCGGCCCGCGCCAGCAACGCCTGCGTCCCGGCCTCCGCGTTGACTCCGTACCACCGCACGTTCATGTGCCCGAGCGCGTCGATCTGCTCGTCGGTGACTGTGCTGTGGTGGACGATCTCCACGTCTTCTCCCCATCCTCGAAAAGCGGTTGTGGGCCGCGACGCTACGGTCAGCCCGTCTCAGCCGTCGAACTGCCGCCCGTGACGACGCCGAAGCGTCGACGCAGCCCTGCCTCGGGAATGACGTAGATCTCCTTCGAGCCATATGAGGTTATGACGACCTCGCCCGCGTGATTGGAGACCTCCCGGGGGAACGCGCCGACCGTGATCCGTCCGACGACGGCCGCGTCGTTGGGTCGCGCGCTGAGGACCGAGATCGTCTGCCCCGTGGCCCATGGCTGGCGAATCGATCCGAGTTGGCCACGACGACGACGTCGGAAGTCACTGCGACCCCGACAGGCGCTGGCCCCAGCGAAACTCGAAAGCAGACCTCGGCGACACCAGCATCGAGGTGTTCCGAGCTCAGTGCCACAAGGGCGTTGTCGCCGCGGAGCGGCATCGTCATTGCAGCCGCAACCACCCTCGGATCGACTGCTCGTTGGCCCGCTCACGTCGAGGCGAGGTGATACTGGCCACATGATCATCACTGGGGAAGGCTCAGTCGTCATCGAGCGGTCGGCTCAGGACATCCTCGAGTTCGCGCTCGACCTCGACCGCTACCGGAAGGTAGATCCCAAGTTCCGGAAGGTTCACCGTCACCGCATGCACGGTGACGAGGGCGAAGTCCGCTACTCGGGAACGCTCCGCGGGATCCCAACGCCAGCAGACACGCAAACGATCCGGCTCACGCGGTGGACCCGACTGGACTACGTCTCCGTACCTTCGGCGCTCAACCGCCTCGCCCGCTTCCACGGCTGGTTCGAGTGCGCGGAGGGCGACGAGGGCACCCTCGTCCAACATCACGAGCAGTTCGACTTCTCTCCGGCCATTGCGTGGCTCGCCGCGCCGGTCCTCAAGCAATGGCTGCAGAGTCAAGTCGAGCAAGAGGTCCAAGAACTTAAGCGACAGCTTGAGGCCACCAAGGCCTGAGCAGAGTCCTAGTCGAAGCGGAGCGTCTCGATGATGGAGAGGCGCTTGGCGACCCGGCGAGGGTGGAGGGTCGCGCCGAGCGCGATGGCGACGCCGAGGAGGGTCGAGGCGGCGACGAGCGTCCATGGCACCGCGTAAGGAAGCGTGGTGGCGAGCTGGTGGGCGAGGACCCGGATGGTGAAGATGCCGAGGCCGACACCGAGCACGGCCGCGCCGATCGTGCCGATGAGGCCGATGCCGATGGCTTCGAGGGCGAGGCTC
>JAYUDU010000451.1:0-9230 GCA_043739605.1 Acidimicrobiales bacterium
CTGATGGCGCCGCCGTTCAGCTCGAACCCGGCGAGCTGCTGTACGTCGACGTCGTCATCGAGAGGCATGCCTGCCCCGATGACGAGCTGCCACAGCCGCGCCCGCTCATCGAATGCTGGCGCGGGAAAGTTGATGACATCGTCGAGCCGACGCGAGAAGGCCTCGTCGAGGTTGCCGGACAGGTTGCTGGCGAGCAGGACGACGCCGTCGAACGCCTCAAGCCGCTGCAGGAGGTACGCAACCTCGAGGTTTGCGTAGCGGTCGCGGGCGTCTCGCACCTCCGATCGCTTGCCGAAGAGCGCGTCGGCCTCGTCGAACAACAGCACGCACGCGGCGGCTTCCGCACGGTCGAAGACCCGTGAGAGGTTCTTCTCGGTTTCGCCGATGTACTTGTCGACGACGGCGGACAGGTCGACCACGTGCAGGTCGAGGCCGAGATCCCCGGCGACGACCTCTGCCGACAACGTCTTGCCGGTGCCTGGTGGGCCGGCAAACAGCGCGCTGACGCCCTGGCCGCGGTTGCCAGCACGCAGTCCCCACGAGCCGAGGACCTGGTGTCGCTGCCGAGCCCGGGCGCTGAGACGCTTGAGGCGCTCTGCGAGGCCGTCCGTGACGATGAGGTCGGCCCAGGTCGCCTCGGGCTGGACGACTCTGACGAGGCCACCGTCTGCGGCGGGCTGCTGGAGGCGCACACCGTGGCGCAGATCGTCCAGCACCATGGGCCGCGCCGAAGCAGCCGCGATCCGACGCGCCACAAGGACGACGCGTGCCATCTGCTCTGCGTCAAGCGCGAGCGGAGCGGCGAACCGCGCCGCGTCGAGTCCATCTGGTCCATCGCTGCCAAGCAACCCCGCCAGCCGGTCACCGTGTTCTTGGGGAGCGGGACCCACGAGTGTCAGTTCGACGAGAGGTTGCGAGACCGTCGTGCCGTCGATCGCACCTCGACCATGCAGCACGACGGAGCAGCCGCTGTCCACGATGCGCCGGACGATGGCCGCATCGATGGCGTCGCTCGGCCCGGCAACCAGCCACGCACCCTGCAGCCGAGCGTGGCGGAGCGCGGCGTCGACGAGCTGCACCGAGGGGGCGTTGGGGCTGGGCCCCGCCGAGGGTGCGCCGCTCCGATCGACGCCGGGAGCGACGCTGGTAGCCGTCGGCGCCGCCGTGCGATCGAGGCGGGCGACGGCGGCGAGATCGAGTCCGACGATGGAGGTGCCAGCCGCTCCGGCGGCCGCGGCGGCAAGCCCCAGAGCCGACGCACCCGCCCGCACGCGAACGTGCACCGGACCGGACGCCACGAGCCGAGCGAGGCCAGCCGCGTCGTCGGCGTCGGTCGAGGCCCCACCCGGCGCGGGGGCGACGAGGACCGCGCGAAGCCACCGGCGGGGCGCGTCATCGCCCAACAAGAAGGCCACGACGTCGTCGGCGACGCGCAACGTGCGACTGAGAAACGGGCGTGCGTCGGCCTCGACCAGCAACAACCCGCCGCCGACCAACGACGAGCCCGGCTCCAGGCGCGCCCTCGCGCCGACATCAATGGGCAGCAGCCGGGCCAGCTCCATGGCGCATCCGATCGTCGGCCGCACCTTCGTCACATCGTCCTGCGCGTAGCCGAGCAGGCGTTCGAAACGGGCGTCGACGTCGGGCGCAAGCGCCACGAGCAGCAAATCGACGGATGCTTCGTCGAGGCCAAATGCGTCCCGCAGCCGGCGCAACGACAGCTGTTCGCCGACGCCGACCGCGAGGTCTGCCGCCATCTCGGTCAGGCGCATCGAGAGGCCGCCGGCATCTTCCTCATCGACGGTGGGGGGCGGCGCACCGAACATCCGAGCAACCTCATCTGGAGCGACGACGAGACCACGCAGCCGCGATCCACTGGCAGGATCCGCGGCGACGCGCGACGCCGCGAGGCGTTGCAGGCGTTGCTCGATGACGGCCAGCCTCGCCAGCAGGTACGTGGTCGATGGCGTGACGGGCTCCCACATGCCCAATGAGTCTGGAGCAGGCGACGGGATGACCGCAGCATCCCTGCCCGATCGGGCAGGCGTCGTGCCCAACCGTGCCGGGAGCATGGCTGTCACCCCACGGGCCGCCCCCGACGGAGCATCATTGCCAGGTGGCGGCCGATCTCCTTGAGGCGGACCATGCCCCCAGTGCGTCCCATCGCCGCGGCGGCGATGCGGAGGGCCTCGCCGCACTCGACGAGCTGGGCGCGGCCCCGTCGGCGGCGCTCACCCTGACCGACACCCCGTCCCTCGCCCCGGCATTGCCGAGCTCGACGCTCGCTCTTGGCTCCGCCATCGGCAACAGCGGCCTGTTGGACATGCTCGGCGCCACTTCGTTGAGCCCATCGGCGGCCGCGACCATCTCTGCCGGGGCATCGGGGACGGTCAGCGCGCCAACGTCGACCGCGCCCACCCCCTCCGGTGGCGGTTCCACCCCCGCGGCGTCGGCGTCTCAGCGCGGCCCCGATCCCAGCACTTCACCCTCCAAGAGCGCCGGTCCGGCCCGGCCACCCTCCATCGCCACCACGACTGCGCCGGCGGGGCGCAGCGCAGCCCGGGCGCCCGCCGCCGCGCCGGTCCTCGCGTCGCAAACGGTCCAGCGCAGCCCCGCCGCCGAGGCCATCTCAACGCTGGGCCAAGCCAACGAGACGGGCGCCTCCGTCGAGGCCTCGCCGGCGCCAACGGTCGACGTCGGCAGCTTCACGGGTGGGGCGCGCCAGGTCGAAGCGGCGGGTCACGCCTCGCCTCCGGCCAGTCTTCTCGACGCCATCCTCGATCAGGCGCGTTCGCTGCTCCGCAGCTTCGTCTCCGGCGCCACGTCCGCCGTCACCGGTCTCCTCGGCGAGCTCGGCACCGATGTTCAGGGCGCCATCGGCGAGGCGTGGACCTTCCTCTCGAGCGCGGCGACCGAGCTGTGGGGCCTCGTGACGAACGGGGTCCGCAGCGCGATCGACGGCATTCAAGGTGCGCTCGGCGCCATCGTCAACGAAGTTCGCACCCACCTCAGCTCTGCATGGGCCGCCATTCGCGCCATTCCGAACCAGGTCAAAGCCCACATTCAGCAAGCGATCATGCGAGCCATTCGCGGCGATGGCAACATCATCCAGAACATCATCGAGCCCATCACCTCCCGGGTCAACGCCATGGTCGCCACCGTGACCGGAACGGTGCAGGCCATCGTCGGCCGCATCGAGAGCACGATCCAGGCCGGCATCGGCAAGGTGCACGAGCTCATCGGCACCGTGGCGGAGCGGGCCAACGCTCTCATCGAGCGCATCACGGCCCGCATCGATCAGGCATTGACCAACGCACAGCAGTTCGTCACACGCCTCACCCAGCGCCTGACCAGCGCACGAAGCGGCATCGGCGGCCTCATCATGGAGGCGATCGGGCCCATCGTCAACAGCATCGCGTCGGTCGCCAACCAGGTCGTGGCACGACTCGTCGAGATGGCCCGCGGCCTGCTCGAATCGGCGCGGGGCCAGGCCCACCAGATCGTCAACAGCCTGCGGCAGCGGGCCGACACGCTCGTCGATCGTGTGGTCCAACTGGTGCGCACCACGGCAGAGGCCGTTCTTGGTGTGATCCGCCGTTCGATTCAGAACACCATAGACATCCTCCTCGCTCCATTTCGCCTCATCAGAGCCCTTGCTCAGCGGTTGTTTGCCGCAGCTGGCAGGGCGATCATGGAGATCATCAAACCGATCATCGCCGAGCGCGTCGCGCCGCTCATCGGTCCCGCCATCCGCCAGCTGCAAGCGATCAAGGAGGGCGCGGCCAAGCAGCTGCCGGGACTCGCTCAACAGGCCAGCAACATCGCCCAGAACGCCGCATCGGCGGTCCGCCAAACCGGCCGTGACGTGTTGCGAGGCCTGCTCAGCCCCGATGGCGACCACTTCGGCTACGGCATCAGCTGGAGCGCCAGCGCCGAAGGGGGGGTCGGCATTGGCGTCACCATCAGCGCAATGCTCGACATCGTCTTCTCGTACGTGCACCACCAGATCGGCATCTTCCTCAGCCCCGGCGCAAGCGTGAACCTCAATGCGGGCGTCGGCGAGAGCGCCAGCGAGGCCGACTTCAACGCCAGCTGGGGCACCGTGATGACATTCGGCGGCAATCGCGGCCCTGGCAAGAGCGTCAATGACGGCTACGGCGGCGCCTTCGTGGGTGCCGGCGTCAGCGTCAGCGTTGCCGAGGTCGTCGGGGCTTCCAAGGGCAACAACCTGTACATGGGCGGCCGGTCCGTCTTCGGAACCCCGGGCCGGACCGAGATCCCCGGCACGCCGGGAAGCCCTGCTGTTCCAGGCACGCCCGGGTCGCCTGGCACCACGGGGACGCCGGGCACGCCCGGGTCACCTAGCACCCCCGCATCACCCGATCGAGACATCCCCCTGCGCTCGGAGCGTCTGGTGTTCAACAGCGGCGCAGATGCCATCCAAGAGCCGAACGTCACCAAGATCCAGGGCGTCGCTCGCACGATGATCGATGCGTCCAACGCCAACCCTGCGCACCAGATCCGTGCGGAGGCCATCGGCGAAGCCAGCCGGCGGTGGCGTGTGGTCCCCCCTGGCAAGACGGCCGATCAGCTCAACTCTCAGCTGGCCGCAGACCGAGCGAGGCATGCGGCCGCCGAACTGGGCCACGACCTGCCCCACACCCCGCCCGGCGCGTTCGCGGTTGCCAGCCACGGAACCGGAAGCTCGCGCGCCACGGGCGCCGGTGCCACACCGGACGACAACAGCGAGACCTTCCGCGACGTCACCCTCGCGGTCGTCGAGCACGTACCGGGCGATGCAGGCCAGCCGGGCGCACCCGGAACGCCGGGGTCTCCGGGAACGCCGGGCACCCCTGGCACGCCTGGCCACCCAGCAACGCCTGGCACACCAGCGATCGTGACCAACCCAGGCGTCGACTTCATCCCACCCTTCATCCCCGACATCCTCCCCCACCTCGACGGCACCCCCGGGGGTCGGCCGACGGTCGGCGACGACTCCACCGTCAGCCTGCGCCTCGGCGGAGCACTCGATGCCAAGGCGAGCCTGTCGGTGTCCAACTCGTACTCGGTGCCGCTGTGCGACCCGATTCCGTTCCCGGCCGGAGCAGAGCTGCCGATCCGCATCCTGATGTTCATCGCAAAGATGGCCAACAACGCGGCCACGGGCGACGTCATCGGCATCCTCCGGGACTCGCTCGCCCTCGTCGGTCCTGTCACCGAGGCGTTCTTTGGACCGTGGGTCGACAACTTCGTCGACCAGGTCATCCCGCCCGCGCCGCCAGCGTTGCCGTGACGCGCAAGGTGACGCTGCTCGTTCCGCTCCTCATCGGCCTGGTCGTCGTCGCGGCGGTGGTCATCGCCGTCACCCGCACCAACGGCGCAGAGTCGACCCGCGTCGACGCGGCGGTCGCGGCGCTCAGGGCCGGACCCGGCGGCCACCTTGAGCTTGCCGGCGGCACGTTGGTGCACGAGGGCGGCAGCGTCGATGTGGGAGGTGTCGGCGCCGCGACGAGCCAGACCTGGATCACCGACCTCGACGACGAAGCGATCGTTGCGGCGATCGGCAGCCAACTGGTCGGTGCAGGCTTCGTCGCATCGCCCATCGGCCGCCCGCCATTGGGGACAGAGCACCAACGGCAGCTGGGTTGGTGGCGACGCGCAGACCTGCTGTATCGCCTCAGCGCGCAGCCGCTGCCGGCGCGCATCGGGGCCCGCCAGTACAGCGGCGTCCGCACCGCAGCAGCCGGTCTGCTCACCAAGGAGCCCGTAACACCGTGAGCGACCTGTCGCTGCTCATGGATCCACCGCTCGGCGACCCACCGGTCGTGATGACAGCCGACTTCTCGTCGTGGCCAGATCGCGCGGCCGGTCTCGGTGAGATCCGCGACGGCGCCATGCGGCTCTGTGCGCCGGCCGGCATCGCCCGGACCCAGACGATCACCGACCAGACGTTCAGGGACGTCATCGTCGAAGCACTCGTGTCCTCGGCGGGGCGCGGCGTTGGCGGCATCATCGTCAGGCACGAGGACGCCGATGGGTGGATCGGGTTCAGCATCGGGTCCGGCGCCAGGATGGAGATCGCCGCGATGATCGGCGGCGATCACACGGTGCTGGCTGGCGGTGCGCTCGTCACTCCCTTCGATGAGGTGGGATGGAACCTGTTGTCGGTCGTCGCACTGGGCCCGTCCCTCACGTTCCTCGTCAACCGCGAGGTGGTGACCGCCCTCACGTTGCCGGTCGGCCGCAGCGGCGGCATGGTCGGCGTGCACGTGCGGGGCAGCGTCGAGGCGCCAGACGCGCCATCGGACCCCGACGGTCCCGATGTGGCGAGCGTCGCCTGCCGATGGCTGCAGGTGCGGGCCGTCCTGCCCGTCAGCTGACGCACGTGCCTCCAGGCGCACGCTCTCGTGGCGGACATGGAGCCGAAGGCCTGCAGCCTGCGAGACTGGGCCCATGGGCTTCTCCCCGACCCGACCCGTGCGGCCCGGCGCGCCAGGTGCCTCGCCATCGCCGAGCCCGTATCGAGCCAGCAAGACCCGATTTTTGGATGTCGCGCTGCTCGGCGTCCTCGGCCTCGTCTGCGTTGGCCTCCTGGCGTGGGCGCTGCTCGCCTGAACACGGGCATGGGTCCGCATCAGAACGCCGCCTCGATGACCTCGAGCCGACCGGCCTGGATGCACGCGACATCGAACCGCACGCCCCGGTGACGGGCGGGCGCCGCCGGATCCGCGAGCCAGCGGGCCGCCAGCACCCGCAGGCGGCGCTGCTTGTCCCAGCCAACCGCCTCTGCCGCAGTACCAAAGCGGTCCGATGACCGCGTCTTCACCTCGCAGATGACCACGAGCGCATCGCGTCGCCTGACCGCCACCAAGTCGAGCTCACCCTCCTTGCATCGCCAGTTGCGGGCCACGACGTCGTAGCCGTGTTGGTCATACCACCGAGCCGCACGCTCCTCACCGGCGGCGCCCGTGGCGAGTCGTTGCATCGTCATGCCGCCAGCATGCGCCGGGGGTGTGACAACGAACGCCCCGCCGACGGCGTGCGAGCGGAGGATCGACCATCGAGGCCGCGCCCCGAGAGGCTCGGTCCCGCGGCGCCGAGGTCACGGTTCGTCACCGGTCGCAGCGACGAGGTCGGTGACGTCGGCGTGGACCACGATCTCGACCGCGTCCGCGGCGTCGTGCGCCGGAACGCCACCAGCGTCGCCGTCGGCCCAACTCAGACCTCCTTGTCGGGGACCTCTTCGACGTTGACGTCCTTGAAGGTGACGACGCGGACGTGTTGGACGAAACGCGCGGGGCGGTACATGTCCCACACCCAGGCGTCGTCGAGCTCGATCTCGAACCAGGTGCGGCCGCCCTCGGTCTTCGCCTCCATCTTGACCTCGTTGGCCAAGTAGAAGCGCCGCTCTGTCTCCACGACATAGCGGAACATCGGCAGGACGGCCTTGTACTCCTGGAAGAGCTGCAGCTCGATCTCGGTCTCGTACCGCTCAAGGTCCTCGGCGCTCACGGGAGTCCTTCCACCCCGAGAACACTAGAGCGCACGGGCTGCACAGGCGACCGATCGGCACGATTCGCCGCAGATGAAGGCGTCAGCCCACCTCAGAGGAACGCGGTGTCCGGCAGCGGCCACACGCGCGCCACGACCCGGCCGACGATGGTCGAGCGTGGGATGGTCGAGAACACTCGGGAGTCGAGGGAGTCTGGGCGATTGTCGCCCATGACCCACAGCCTGGACTCCTGCACCCTGAACGCAGGGAACGTCGACGTGGCCACGCCGGGTTGCAGGTACGGCTCGATGAGCAGACGGCCGTTGACGTAGACCGAACCGGCCTTGCCCTCGACGACATCGCCCGGCAGGCCGATGACCCGCTTGACGTACTCGTCCGTTGACGGCTGGGCAAGGTTGACGGCCTCAAGCATCGTGCGCCCACTCCGGATGATCGGGTTGGACGGCCCGTCTTCGTGGGCCGTCCGCATGACGGAGGGCTCATCGAACACGACCACGTCGCCGCGGTGGACGCCGTGCAGTCGGTAGCTCATCCGAGACACGACGATCCGGTCACCGACCTCAAGCTGGGGCACCATCGACCGGCTGGGGATGAAGAACGCCTGCCCGAGCACGATCTTGATGCCCAGCGTCAGGACGACGACAGCGATGCCGAGCGCGACCCAGTCGAGCACGGCCCTGGCTCGCCCTTGAGGCCACGGTGGGGGTCGTGGCGCCCCTTGCGGTTCGGTTACCGCTTCTCCTTGATCTTGGCGGCCTTGCCCGAAAGGCCCCGGAGGTAGAAGAGCTTGGCGCGTCGCACGTCACCGCGCCGAACGACCTCGATCTTCTGGATGATGGGGCTGTGCACCGGGAAGATGCGCTCGACCCCGACGCCATAGGAGATCTTGCGGACCATGAAGGTCTCTTGCAGACCAGCGCCCGACCGGCCGATGACGTCGCCCTGGAAGATCTGGACGCGCTCCTTGTTGCCCTCAACGACGCGGACGTGGACCTTCAGCTGGTCGCCGGGACCAAAGTCGGGGATGTCGTCGCGCAGGCTGTCGCGGTCGATCAGATCGGTGGGCTTCATCGAGAACTCCGGCAAGAACAGGGACGCGCACGCGGGCGCCCATCGGGCAGACCAACGGTAGTGCCTGTGCCGCTGCTGCCACCAGTCGAACCGCTGTCGTTGAGGCCGCGAACGCCGTAGCCTCACGGCGGTGACCATCGGCGCGGCGTCGCTCGCCCCGACGTGGGCGTTCGCCCCGACGATCAGGGTCTCGTTCGACTGCGACGAACGGGATCGGCGAACGGTTGACGACCCGTCGGGTGACGGCGCGATCTGGTGTCGAGGCTCGATCCGCGCCCGCGGCCACACCAACGAGGCCGAGCGCGCCCTCGTAGCCCTGGGCGGCGTCGAGCACCCGTGCCGAACGCTGGCGGCCGTGTGGCCGAGCTTGTTGGACCGCGCCCGTCGCGACGTGTTGCGCTTCTGCGCAGGCCGCCCGCATCCGCCCGGTCCCGTCGTGCGTCACGAGGTGGCCAGCGATGGGCTCGCGAACGAGCTGCGACGCGGCCCGGCGCCTGGAGGCGAAGGGATCGGCGCGGGCGGCAAGGTGCCGACGGAGGTCCTCAGCGCCCTGCAGGTGGACCAGCACGCGGGACGCGTCATCCAGCACCTGCCACCCGCCTGCGCGGCTGCCCTCAGTGCCACGGCGATGGCACCGGCGAGCACC
>JAYUDU010000452.1:0-9208 GCA_043739605.1 Acidimicrobiales bacterium
TCCTGCGCGTTGCGCAGGAACTGCTTCACGGGTGTGGTCCACCGGATCATCTCGTCGACAGCGGAGCCGATGAGCGACGGATCCGTTTTGAGGAGCGCGAGCTGGTCCGGGTGCTCGACGAGCGCGGCGAATCCGCCGGCGATGGCTGAGCTGGTCGTGTCGTGGCCCGCCGTCGCGATGATGAGGTAGTAGCCGAAGGTGTCGAAGTCGTTGAGGGGCTCGCCATCGATGACGCCGTTGGCGATGATCGAAGCCAGGTCGTCGGTCGGCGTTGCCCGGCGGTCTGCGGTCAGCGCTTGGAAGTACTGGAAGAACTCCTGCAACGTCAGCAGCAGGTTCGCAGGGTCGCCACCGCGGGCGAGATCTGGATCCTCTGCGCCAAACATCTCCTGGGTGAGGGTCAGCATGCGAGCGAAGTCGCTTTCCGGCAGGCCGAGGATCGACAGGATCACCTGCAGCGGGTAGTGGACGGCGACGTCTTGGGCGAAGTCGCACGTTCCGCCGAGCTGGGCCATCTTGTCGACCGAGGCCTTGGCGAGGGTGGCCATCCGATCGTCGAGTCTGCGCACGCTTGCCGGCATGAACCAGTCGGCGGTCAGCGCTCTGAAGTGCTTGTGGTCCGGCGCGTCCATGTTGATGAGGGTGCGGAACGGCGACCCGGCGACTTCGGCCGCCGCAGGCCCGAGGATCGAGATGGGTGCGTTGGTGAACCGCTGTGGCTGCCCCTCGATCTCCATGATGTCGGCGTGCTTGGTGACGGCCCAGAAGGGTCGGAAGCCCTCGGCCTCCACGCGGTGCACCGGTGCCTCGGCTCTCAGCAGGGTGCAAGCGGCGTGGAACCGCGCCTCGTCTGCGTACGCATCGGGCTGGGTGAAGACGAGCCCCGCTCGCCTCACCTCTTCGGTCGTTTCGAACGTCGTGCTCATGCTCATGCTCATGTCCCTCCCTGGGCCGTGCATCGGCATCTTGGCTGAGCGGCCTGACGCACGCCAGCGAACTGGCGCCACGTTCGTTCGACGACGTCCACGAACGTGATGCCAGAACCGCAATCGTGGCGCGCTGCGGGTCTCAGGCGAGGTGAGCGGCCAACAGGACATCTACCGCCTCGGCGCCCCTGCCTATTGCGGCGTTGATCGCTGCGAACGCACTCCACTCCGCTGGCAGCTCATCGAGAACGCGATTGGCTTCGACCGGGCACTCTGCCTCGCACACAGAGCAGCCGATGCACTCGGTGGGATCGATGACGAGCATGTGCTCGGTCTCGATGATGCAATCCACCGGGCACACGGCCACGCACGAGCGGTCCTTTGTGCCGATGCACGGCGGGCCGATCAACATCGAGCTCGCGCTCGATCAACAGGTCAGCGAAGCCGGTCGTTGCCTGTGGCGCCTCCTCGATCCTCGTCCCTCGGATCCGCTCGGCGCCGGCCGGCAGGCCTGTAGTCCAGATGTCGAACGACGGTGCCCGTGGGTCAACGTTCACCCACACCATCGGTCCCCACACATGGACCTGTACGGGCACCAGGCCGAGGGTGGAGCCGTCGAAGTTGGGTTCGGTCTCCGAGCGCGGCGCCCGGCGCAGGCCGCCCTCGAGGTCGTAGGAGCACCCGTGCAGCGTGGGCCAACCGGCCGTCTTGGGCACCGCCGATCCAAGACGGCCGACTGGCCAACGCCGACCGGGTGGCGTTCACTCAATGTCGTGTCACGACCGGAGCGTCGCGCAGGACGAGGAATCTTGGTCGAAGCGGCCGGACCACCGTGAGCGCCTCCAGCGGCGCTCGTTGAGTCCTCGTCTTCTCGGGAAGCTCTGTGAACGCGCCTGCGAAGCAGGTTCGAGGACTATGAAACCCGGGCCAGGGCGACGACTGTCGCCGCAGGCGGGTTGACCAGCACCTGGCCGGCGACGGCGACGGTGGGCACGGTCTCGTTGCCGCGGGCGTGCTCGCGCACGAACGCCGCCGCCGCCGGATCTTCCCAGATGTCGATGGTGGCGTAGGCGACGCCGGCAGAGCGGAGGCCGGCGAGGAGGCGGCTGCAGAAGCCGCAGCCGGGGCGCATGTAGATCAGCACGTCGGTCTGCGTCGTCACGCGTCTGAGCCTGCCACGGCCGCGCGGCGCAGCGGTTCCAGCGCGGTGATGTAGTCGGCGAGCCTCGCGGCGATCTCGAACGCGAGGTCGTCGACCGACAGATCTGGGTCGATCCAGGTCTCGGACAGGCGCCGCCACTTGGTTGCCCGGCCGAGGAACGGGCCAGCGGTCGCCTCGTCGCCGAGCACCTTCGCCCATGCCTTCCTGCCCGCGACGAGCGCGGCGAGCGTCGCCTCGTTCGCAGCCTCCTTCGGCTGCTCGGCGTGGAAGCCGACCTCGAGCGCCAGCACCGTGGCGCCGGGGACGTCCCGAGCACCGACCACCTGGGCCTCGTAGTGGTCGCGGTTGGGCTCCTCGCCGCCGAACCACACCTTCACCCCGTACCGGTGCGCCCGCTGGTGGGCTCTGCCGACGCCGGGAGGCAAGAGCGACGGAAGGATCCCGGCGACGTCGGCGAAGAGGTCCGGCTCCATGATCGATCAGGCGACGTCGGCGACGGCCGCCGTGAACTGCGCGTTGTAGAGGTTGGCGTAGGCGCCACCGGCGGCGAGGAGCGAGGCATGGTTGCCCTGCTCGACGATGCTGCCGCCGTCCATGACGAGGATCGTGTTGGCGTCGCGGATGGTCGACAGGCGGTGGGCGATGACGAAGCTGGTGCGCTTGGAGCGAAGCGCCGCCATGGCGCGCTGGATGAGGACCTCGGTGCGGGTGTCGACCGAGCTGGTGGCCTCGTCGAGGATGAGGATGGCAGGGTCGGCGAGGAACGCTCTGGCGATGGTGAGTAGCTGCTTCTCGCCGGCGCTGACGTTGCTGCCGTCGTCGTCGATGATCGTGTCGTAGCCGTCGGGCAGCGAGTGCACGAAGCGGTCGACGTAGGTGGCTTTGGCCGCCGCCATGATCTGCTCCTCGGTGGCGGCGAGGTTGCCGTAGGCGATGTTCTCGCGGATCGTGCCGTTGAACAGCCAGGTGTCTTGCAGCACCATGCCGATGTTGGAGCGCAGCTCGCTGCGTCCCATCTCCGAGATGTCGGTGCCGTCGAGCCGGATCGCGCCACCGTCCAGCTCGTAGAACCTCATGACGAGGTTGACGAGCGTGGTCTTGCCTGCGCCTGTAGGGCCGACGATGGCGATGGTCTGGCCGGGTTCGGCGGTGAACGACAGGTCGTGGATGAGGCGGCGGTCGGGGTCGTAGGAGAAGGCGACGTCGTCGAACTCGACCCGGCCCCGAACGGTGAGGTTGCCGTGCGTCATCTCAGGCACCTGCTCGTCTGCGTCCAGCAGCTCGAAGATGCGCTCGGCGGAGGCGATGCCCGACTGCAGCACGTTCAGCATCGAGGCGAGCTGGGTGAGGGGCTGGCTGAACTGGCGGGAGTACTGGATGAACGCCTGGACGTCGCCGATGGAGATCGCTCCGCTGGCCACCCGCAGACCGCCGATGACGGCGATGGCGACGTAGTTGAGGTTGCCGACGAACGCCATCGCCGGCTGGATGGTGCCCGACAGGAACTGGGCGCCGAAGCTGGCGTCGTAGAGCTCTTGGTTGGTCTGGCGGAAGCGCTCCTCGACCTCGGCCTGCCGGCCGAAGACCTTTACGAGGGAGTGGCCGGTGAACGCCTCTTCGACCTGTGAGTTGAGGCCACCGGTGTGGCGCCATTGCGCGATGAACCGCACCTTCGATCGCTTGGCGATCTGGGCGATCGTAAGGAACGAGAGCGGAATCGTAAACAGTGCGACCAGGGCCAGGACCGGCGAGACCAACAACATCATCGCGAGGACGCCGACGATCATCAACGACGACGTCAACAGCTGGCTGAGGGTCTGCTGCAGGCTCTGCGCGAGGTTGTCGATGTCGTTCGTGACGCGGCTGAGCAGCTCGCCGCGGGCCATACGGTCGACGTAGCCGAGGGGCAGGCGGTGGAGCTTGTCTTCGACGTCAGCGCGCATGCGGCACATGGTGCGCTGCACGACGCCAGCGAGGATGAACGACTGCACGTAGGCGAGCACCGCCGAGCCGAGGTACAGGATGATCGCGGTCTTCAGCACGCCGTGCAGGCGGTCGAGATCGATGGGCCTGCGGTTGCGGAGCCCGTCGATGATGATGTTCGTGCCGCGTCCGAGGATGCGCGGGCCGTACGACGACATCCCGGTGGCGACGACGGCCAGGACCACGATCAAGATGGTTGGCAGGCGCTCGGGCGTGAGGCGCGCGAACAGCCGGCGCATCGTGCCGCCGAAGTCCTTCGACTTCTCGGCTGGCATGCCGATCGCGCCCATGGGTCGGCCGCCCATCGGGCCGCCGCCAAGCTGCGGGCGCACCGGGGCGGGCGGTGGCGGCGGACCGCTGTCGGTGGACGGTGCGGGCTGGGCCGGTGCGGGGTCGGTCGTGGTCATGCCGTCGCCTCCTCGGTGAACTGGGAGGCGACGATCTCGCCGTAGGTCGTGCAGCTGACGAGCAGCTCCTCGTGCGTGCCGAGGCCGACGATCTCGCCGTCCTCGAGGACGATGATCTGGTCGGCGCGCCGGATGGTCGAGACGCGCTGGGCGACGATCACCATCGCGGCGTCGCGGGTCCACGGCTCGAGCGCGGCACGCAGCCGGGCATCGGTCGCGAGGTCGAGCGCCGAGAACGAATCATCGAACAGGTACACCTCGGGCTTTCGGACGAGCGCTCTCGCGATGGCGAGCCGCTGGCGCTGACCACCGGAGACGTTGCTGCCACCCTGGGTGATCGATGAGTCGAGTCCGCCGGGCATCGCGGCGACGAAGTCTCGGGCCTGTGCGATCTCGAGCGCCTCCCATAGCTCGTCGTCGGTAGCGTCGCCCTTGCCGTAGCGAAGGTTCGAGGCGACCGTGCCGGAGAACAGGTAGGGCCGCTGCGGCACGAGACCGACCCGGCTCCACAGTGCGTCGAGGGTGAGGTCGCGCACGTCGACGCCATCGATGGTGACCACGCCATCGGTGGCGTCGAACAGGCGCGGCACGAGGTTCAACAGGCTGGTCTTGCCGGCGCCGGTGCTGCCGATGATCGCCGTGGTGGTGCCGGGGGCAACGCGGAACGAGATGTCGCGCAAGACGGGTGACTCGGCACCGGGATAGCTGAACTCGACTCCCCGCATCTCGAGGACGGCGCGCTCGGTAACAGCGCCGACAGCGCCTGCCGCCTCGACGACGGTGGAGTCGGTGTCGAGGACCTCCATGATCCGCTCGGCGCAAACAGCGGCTCGCGGGATCATGGTGGTCATGAACGTCGCCATTGTGACAGCGGTGAGCACCAGCGCGAGGTAGCTGAGGAACGCGATGAGGGCACCGATCTGCAGCTTGCCGGTGGAGACACGGCCAGCGCCGAACCACAGGACCGCGACGCTCGAGCAGTTGATGGTGATCGTCACGATCGGGAAGATCATCGCCATGAGGCGGCCTGCACGCAGGGAGATTTCGGTGACCTCGTCGTTCGCCACGCCGAAACGCTTGGCCTCGTCAGGCTCGCGGACGAACGCGCGCACCACCCGGATGCCGGTAATCTGCTCCCGGAGGATGCGGTTGATGCCGTCGATGCGCTCCTGCATCGAGCGGAAGTACGGGACCATGCGGGTCACGACGATGCCGATGCCAACGAGCAGCACGATGACCGCGACGATGAGCACCGTCGACAGCGAGACGTCGTCCCGGAGGGCCATGACGATACCGCCGACCGCCATGATCGGCGCGCTGACGAACAGCGTGCACAGGGTGAGGACCAGCATCTGGACCTGCTGGACATCGTTCGTGATCCGCGTGATGAGCGACGGGGCGCCGAGCCGATTGACCTCTTGGGTCGAGAAGCCGGTGACCTGATGGAACAGGCGACCGCGGACGTCGCGGCCGAAGCCAGCGGCGGCCTTGGCCCCGAAGTAGATGGCGCCGACGTTGAATGCCACCTGCACGAAGCTGATGCCGACCATCACGAGGCCGATGTGCCAGATGGCAGCGTGGTCGGGTTCGATCTTGCCAGCGATGTTCCGGTGCAGAACGCCGCGGTCGATGATGTCTGCGTTCAGTCCCGGCAGCTGCAGCGCGGCGATGGTCTGCACGAGCTGCAGACCCATCACGATGAGCAGGATCCGCTTGTATGGGCCGAGCTGGGAGCGGAGGAGGCGAATGAGCATGGGGCGTCCGGGGTTCTAGGGGTGCGGTCGGTGCCGGCGTCAGCTGGTGCGGACGCCGTCGAGGAACAGGGAGACGAGCGTTGCCGGGGGCAGCGGCTCGTCGGTGCGCATGGCCGGGTGGTTGCCGGCGAGGATGACGGCGCGGAACAGCTGGCCGGCCTGGCGGGGGTCGATTCGCAGGCGGTGGTGCTCCGCCGCGAACATCTCGGTGAGCGCAACCAGCTCGGTCATGCGGTGCTGGTCACCGCCGTGGGTGCGCTCCGCCGGCAGGTGCTGGTGCCCGACGACGGCGACCAGCTGCCAGATGTCGGTGGCGCGACGCAGGATGATGTCGAGCGCGGCCAGCAGTCGATCCTCGAAGGACAGCGCGTCGTCGATGGCCGCGAGCGCGTGCTCGAGCGGTGCGGGGTCGAAGGCGTGCTCGACCGCGGCGGCGATGAGGCTGTCCTTGTCGGGGAACGCCCGGAAGATGGTGCCCTCGGCGACGCCAGCGGCCTCGGCGATCTGCTTCGTCGTCACCGCCTGTCCGGCCCGCAGGAGCAGCGGCAGGGTGGCGGCGACGAGGGCGGCGCGGCGCTCCTCGGGTGGCAGCGCCGCAGCCCGCCCCGCGCGCGCTGCGGGGGCGTCGATCGTCGTCACGCGCCTCACCCTAGTGCGAGTGAGCGCTCACTCATGCGCGATTCCGGAAGCGGAAAGGCCTCAGGCCAGCTTGAGGATCTCCTTGATCCCGTCCTCGAGGCATTCGACCAGGAGCTCGGCGTCGGGGACGCCGGCCTTGTCGGTGACGATGCCGAGGTGAATGTCGTCGAGGTGGCTGAGCAGCGTGATGTTGACGGCTGCGCCCGCCAGCGGGCCCATGGCGTACTGGGCGTCGACTCGGCCACCACACAGGAACACCTCGAACGGCACACCGGGCACGTTCGACACGACGCAGTCGACTGTCTTCAACATGCCGCCGAACAGACCGGTGACCATGGTGGTCGGGAACCGGTTGAGGATGCCGGCGATGCCGTTGGCGAGACGCAGCGCCGGCTCGCCCCGCTGCTCTGCGACGATGGCGCGGACCGCCGCCATGCGCTCGATCGGGTCGTCGATCATGATCGGCAGGGGGAAGCGCGCCGGGGCGAACTCGTTGCCGCCGAGGCTCTCGCTGCCGGCCTCGCGGAGGCTGATCGGCATCGAGATGCGGACCGCCTCGCAGGCCACGCCATGGGCCTCGTGGTAGCGGCGGAACCCGCCGGCCACCGCAGCCAGCAGCGCGTCGTTCAGGCGGCCGTCGGCCTTCTTGGCGGCGCGCTTCATGTCCGACAACGACGCCGAGAGGATGTCGAAGCGGACGCTGAGCGAACGACCGGTCATGATCGGCGACAGCGGCGTCGGCGTCGGCGCCATCATGCGCACCGCGGACTGCACCGTGTCGACGAGCGTGGCCGCCGTCTGCTGCGGATTGGTGATGACGCCGGGGGCGCCCTCGATCGTGCGCCGGGCGATGCCCAACATGCGGCGACCCTCGTGCGCGAGTCCGTCGGTGATGAGGTCCTGGGAGCTGAGGTGCTCCGGTTCCGGTGCCGCCGGCATGTCGGCGTCGGCGGGGGCGTCGCGATCGGTGTCCAGCAGCATGAGGGCGATCTCGACGCCGCCGACGCCGTCGGTGACGGCATGGTGCACCTTCTGGATCATGGCGGCGCGGCCATCCTCGAGTCCTTCGACGATGACCGTCTCCCACAGGGGACGAGCACGGTCGAAGCCCCGCATCGCCATCGGGGCGGCGAGGTCCAACAGGTCACGCATGGTGCCGTTGCCGGGGCAGCCGAGCCACCGCATGTGGAAGCTGAGGTCGAAGTTGGGGTCCACCATCCAGCGTGGAGGGGCCACGGCGAACGGTGATGAGACGGGGCGCTGGCGCAGTCGTTCGATGAGGCGGGTGCCTCGTTCGAGCTTCGCCTGCACCCGATCGCGGTCGGGTGCACGGTCGAGGATCGAGATCGCGGTGATCGTCGACCGCAGCGCGGGGTCCTTCTCGATGTTCCACATGAGCGCATCGCTGTCGCTCATCCGCTGGCTGAACTTCTTGCCCTCTGCCATCGCTGAGCCTCCGAGATCTCGGGGGAGCACGCCGCTCCCGCCGTCCCAGTGTGACCAACGTCACTCGATGGCGTCCACCCCCGCTCCCACGTGGCCCATTCGAGGGGGAGCAGAGATACGATCGCAGCGCGATGACGGTGCTCGGTTCGGTCGACGCGCCGGATGCCGGCGCCGCCGTCGGGATCGGTTCTCTCGTGGTGGCCGGGTGGGTCGTCGGCTCCGCTGTCGTCGGGGTGGCGGTCACGATCGAGGGGCCGGAGGGTTCGACGGTCCGTCTCGCCGCGCGCGGGTTGGAGCGCCCCGACGTGGCCGCAACCGTGCCGGAGGCGAACGGAGATGCATCGATGGGTTGGGCGGTCGAGGTCGGGGTCGCAGGAGGTGTCGGGCCGCGAACGATCGTCGCCGCCGCGCTCCTGCGCGACGGCACGGCAGTGGTGCTGGATCGCCGTGCGGTGGCCGTCCACGAGGAGCCGATGGCGTGGCCGGCGCACCTGCGCGGGGCCATCGAGTCGCCGAGGGACGGCGCAGTCCTCGGCCCCTTCGGAGCCACGTTGCGCGGCTGGCTTCCGCCCGACCCGACCCTGGTGCGCATCGAGGTCGTGATCGATGGGGCGGTGGCGATGCTTGCTCGTCCACTGCACCCTCGGCCGGATCTCGCCGCCTACAGCACGGATCCGCTCGCCGTGCTTGGCGGGTTCGAGGCGTTCCTCGAGCCGGAGCTCGTCGAACGGGGCGACGTCCACCTCAGCGTCCGAGCCATCGACGGAGCCGGCCACGCCCACGAGGTCGGCCCATTGCTGGTGCGTAGAGGCGCCGTCGGTGCGTCTGGCTCGAAACCGGTCATGCAGATCACGCGCCGCTCGGGCGCAGCTCCAGGGCGCCGGTCCCGCG
>JAYUDU010000453.1:0-3630 GCA_043739605.1 Acidimicrobiales bacterium
CGATCGTGGTCGCCGATCGCCCGGTGACGGACGAGCAGGTCATCACCGTCTGGCGCACTCCCCCTCGGGAACGCTCCGTCGTCGAGACCGACGATGCACACCACTCGATGGGGCACCGACCGCATCGGCACCAACGTGCACAGCGTGAGATCGCCGGTGCGGAACGCCGCCCGGGTGGGTTGTCCCCTGAGGCGATCTGCGAGGAGGTCGCGCACCTCGGCGAGCCGCAGCGGCGGACCGCCACCACCGTCGGCCTCGCGACCGACGGTGGCCAGCAACCCCTCCAGCTGGCTGCGCTGCCAGCGATCCGTCGAGCGGGTGCCGAGCAGGAGGTTCGCGGCATAGCGGATGCTGGCCAGCCAGTCAGCGAGCGTGCGTTGGCCGGCACCGAGGTCGCGGACGACGAAGCCGAGCCGGTCGATGAGCTCGGCGAACCGGCCGGCCAGGGTGATGTCGCCGGCATCGACGTCGTCGAGCGGCAGCGCGCCGCCCACCAACCGCTGGCCGTCCTCGGTCATCGCGACACCCAGCAGGATCCGCACCAGCCCGCGCTTCCATGTCCCGGCATCCACCGCGGCGAGGTCGTACGGCGTGCGGTGAGCGCCGTCGAGACCCCAGCGAGTGCCCGTCTCACGAACCCAGTGCGCGATGCGCCCGAGGGCGTCGTCATCGAAGCCGAACCGTTCGCGCACCGGATCGAGTGCGGCGAACGCGAGGACCTGGGACGCGGTCAGGCGGCCATCGACGAGCGCCAGCAGCGTCGCGACGGCGCCGAGGATCGGGTTGGTCTGCCGCAACGATCTGTCCGCGAGGCGATACGGAATCGCGGGCGGTCCCGGCACGTCGCCGTCGAACATCGGCGACCGCGCGTTGGCGAACGCCGCGTGCAGCAGCGGGGCGAACGCGTCGATGTCGGGACACATCACGACGACGTCGCGCGGTTCAATCGTGGGGTCCTCGACCATGAGGTGCGCGATCGCATCCCTCACGACCTCGGCCTGGCGGGCTTGGCCGTGGCATGCGTGCACCTGCACAGAGCGGTCGGTGGCGGCGAGAGCCAGCGGCGGGACGCTGCCCGGCGCGACGTCGTCGGTGATGGACCGCTGCAGCGTGGTGAGCAGCGAGGCCGTGGTGATCGCGTGACGCGTGGCGTGGTGGCGCTCGTCGATGTCGAGGATGCCGCTGAGCACGACCTGCATCTCTCGGCTGTCTCGACCCCACGCCGCGAGCAGTGGGTTGCGGACGACGGTGGACGGCTCAGTGCCGGCTGCCGCCGCGGCGAGGGCGCTCCAGGCGACCGGCGAGGGGTGCAGCGCGAGGAGGTGAACATCACGGTGCACTGCGACGGCGTGCAGGACGGCCAGGTAGCTGGCCGGCAGTCGCGTCATCCCGAAGAGGGCCAGGCGACCCGGGAGGTCGACGAGGTCAGGCTCGTCGCGCAGGCGGGCCACGCCGTCGACCAGCCGCTCGGCGGGGCTGGGTCCGGCGACGCGCTCGCGCACACGCCGCCACAGCTCGGCCTGCCAGCGGGCATCATCGGGCAGCGGCTCACCCGCACCGTCGTGGTCGTCGCCGGCGTACCAGGCGCGCACCATCGCAGGGCGGTGCACCGAGTAGCGATCGAACAGGTCGGCGAGGTGCCGCACGGCAGCGAAGCGGCGGTCCCGGTCGACGACGTCATCCTCTTGGGCGCCGCCGAGGTGACCAGCGAGGATCGTGAGCCACGGGGCATCAAGGTTCTGCTGCACGACCTCCAGCAGCGGCCAGGCCAGCCGCTCGGGACGCCAGGGGTCTTCGGATGGCTTCACTCCCGTCGAGGCGGCGAGGGCATCGCTGACCAGCCGCCCGGGGAAGGGGAACTCGATGTTGGCGCACACGCCGTCGCAACGGCCAGCAGACGCCCCCAGCCGCGCCGCCAGCCGGTTCGTGAGCCAGCGCTCGACGCCCCGAGAGTGGACGGCGATCACCTCGCTTGAAAAGGGATCCTCCGGAGGCGCCGCGAGCACGTCTGCGAGCACGTCGACGAGGGTGTCGCTTCGTTCGGCTCGGTGCAGCACGAACGTCATCGGCCCGACCGTACGCGTCAGCCGTGACGTGGCGCGCGCTGAGGCAGGATGGCTGACGTGGCCACAGAGCAGACGTCGACCCGTGACACCTCCGGCGACGAGGCGGCCGCACTCGACATGGGTGCGTTCATCGACGCCTCGCCGTCGCCGTTCCACGCGGTCGCCGAGGCGGCGCGACGCCTGGCTGCCGCGGGCTTCGCTGATGTCGACGAGCGCTCGCCGGCTGAGGAAGCGCCGGCGAATGGCTACGTCATCCGCGACGGATCGATCGTCGCGTGGGCGAACATCACCGTCGACGCCGCGACGGATGGCATGCGCATCATCGGTGCCCACACCGACTCGCCGAACCTGCGGGTGAAGCCCCGGCCCGACCTCGCCTCCGCGGGAGCGACGCAGCTCGCGATGGAGCCGTACGGGGGCGTACTCCTCAACTCCTGGCTCGGACGCGACCTCGGGCTCTCGGGCCGCGTCGCGCTGAAGGACGGTCGGATGGTGCTGGTGCGCACCGATGCCCCGGTCCTGCACCTCCCCCAGCTGGCGATCCATCTTGACCGCGAGGTCTCGACCAAGGGCCTGGTGATTGACCCGCAGAAGCACACATCGCCGCTGTTCGGCTTGCTGGCCGCCGGCCGGCCCCGAGCGGATGCGAGGGACGAGCATCGAGGAGGGCCCGCTGGCAATGACAGCCCCAAGGGGGACTTCGCAGCGTGGCTTGCGGCGCTCATCACCTCAGATGCCGAGGCAGGCGACGAGGTGTTCGCATCCGACATCGCGGCGTGGGATGTCATGGCGCACGACCTCACTCCCAGCGGGATCGTCGGTGCGGACGCGTCACTGTTCGCGGCGCCCCGCATCGACAACCAGGCCAGCTCGTGGGCCGGCATCGAGGCGTTGATCGCTGCCGGTCGCGGTGTGGTCGCCCTGTGGGATCACGAGGAGATCGGCAGCTCGAGCAACCGCGGCGCCGGCAGCCCCTTCGTCGAGAGCGTGCTGGAACGGCTGCTCCCCGACCCGGCCCTCCGTCGACGCGCCCTCGCCAACGGAATCTGCGCGTCGAGCGACATGGCCCACGCGACGCACCCGAACTTCCCCGAGAAGCACGAGCCAAACCATCCGATCAACCTCGGCGGTGGGCCCGTCATCAAGACCAACGTCAACCAGCGCTACGCCACTGACGCCCGCTCCGCGCAGGTGTTCGTCGCGGCGTGCGAGCGGGCCGGCGTGCCCCTCCAGTGGTACTCGCATCGTGCCGACCTCCCGTGCGGTTCCACGATCGGACCGATCACTGCGGCCAACCTCGGCCTCTCCGTCGTCGATGTGGGTGGCCCGATGCTGGCGATGCACTCAGCGCGAGAGCTGACATCGGTCGCCGACGTCTCGATGCTCAAACTCGCGCTGACGGCGTTCCTGGAGGGCTGATCGCACCTGCCGGTGTCCGGCCACGGATGGCGGGGGCTTCACCGTTTCGGCACCCGTGCCACGAACCTCCACTGATCCGGTGCCATTCGGCGACGCGATCGGTGGAGGTTGGCGCCGACCATGCGGGAACGGTGGAGGTTGCCGC
>JAYUDU010000454.1:0-9190 GCA_043739605.1 Acidimicrobiales bacterium
CGCGGCGGCGAGCACGACCTGACCGGGTCGCAGCGACGCCGCGACAACGCCGACGAGGACCGACACCTGCGACCCGATCGCCACACGATCGGCCGACGTGCCGGCCAGCTCCGCGAACCGCAGCCGGCACACGCCGATGGCCGTCTCGACCTTGGTGACGTCAAACCGGCCTGCGGCGCGTAAGCGCTCGGCGTCGGCGATCGCATCGGCAACGGCGAGCGGAGCCAGCCCGTATGTTGCCGTGTTGAGCCAGGTGACGGCTGGGGCGAACGCCCCTGGCAACAAGGGGGTCGGCGCGCTCCGTAACAGCATCGTCATCGTGCATCAAGGATCGGTCACCACCCCCTGTTGGACAAGGCCCCGAATGCCTTCACGGCCCCAAGGAACAGCCTTGAGGTAGCTCTGAAGGGTCAGTCGAGGGATCAGCAGGCGTTCGGATCGGTTCGGTACCGCCACCTCACCCCCCTCCGTCCGGGCGGTCCCCTGCTCGTGCCGGACGAGGAGCGGGACCTGCTGCACCGGTTCGCCCTCCCCGACGGAGCCGAGGCCCCCCGATCGCCGTCGGCCGCCAACCGCACGACGCCGCTGCGCTGGCCGGCGGGACGGTGCTGGTCGGCGACGAGCGCGCCGACACCGCCGACCTCGTCGGTCCCGATGGCACCGTCCGCGTCGTGCCCGCACCGGTGCAGCCCGGCGGCGTGACCGGCGCTGCCGACGGCTCCGTGGCGCTCCTCGTCGGCGTGCGCGGCCGCCAGGTCGCCGCCTATCGGCCCGACGGCTCCGAGATCGGTCGCGCCGCCGCAGGCGCCGGGCCGACCCACGTCGTCGCCGGCCCACGTGGGCCACGGGGCGCCACGTTCTTCGTCGCCGACACCAACGGCGACGCGATCGTCACCTACGAGGTGACCCTCGACCGGGTCCGCCTCGTCGCGACCACCAAGGTCGGCTCCCGGCCCTACGGCATCGGGTACGACGCCACGCGGCATCGCCTCTGGATCGCCTCGTCAGCCACCAACACCGTCGAGGTCCGCGACGCAGGGACCTTTCGGTTGCTCGCCATGCACCCCACCGTGCGCCGGCCCAACTCGATCGGCATCGACGAGCGCGACGGCTCCGTCTGGATCGCAGGAGCCACGCCGGACGGCACCCTCCAGCACCTCACCACTCCATGATCGCGAGCGTGGATGTGGTGACATCGGCTGCGTTGGTCCCGATTCGCAAGTTGGCTGCATGGTGGGACCTGACCCAGGGCGAACGCAGGGCCGTACTGGCGGACCGTTCTCACGACATCGCCAGCGGGCTCCGCTATCTCCCAGCGATCGCACGTCGTCTGCACCACAGCCGAGACCTCGGCGAGCCCTTCGACTTCCTCACCTGGTTCGAGTTCGCACCTCACCACGTCGGCGCCTTCTTGGACGGCGCCGGGGATTCGCGCCGGCGAGGTTTGATGTCTCGGTCATGCGTCGAGGTCGAGCAGCTCATCGACGCGAACGAGGTCGGTGGCGGTGATCACGCCGACGAAGCTGTCGTCCGCGAGGACGGCGAGGCGGTCGGTCCCGGCGTCGTCCATCGTGCGGATGGCGTCGCCGAGCGCCCATTCGGGGGATGCGGTGGGGATGTCGGTGCGCATGATGTCGCCGACGTTCGTGGTCGCCCATGCGGCGCGGTCGAGGGCGTGGACCTGGTCGCTGCTGACGATTCCCAGGTAGGTCTGCCCGTCGACGACCGCAGTCGACTGCTGTCGGCCGGCAACGAGGTGCTGCCAGAACAGCACTTCCACGGTTGCGTCGGGCGGGACGGTTCGGGCGTCGGTGTCGACGACCCGGGACAAGGGGAGCTGAAGGCGGCCCTCGAGGTGACCCACCCGTCCGGCCACCTGGTACGGCGAGAGCGTGGCCCGGCCGATGACGAGCTGGGCGGCAACGGCGGCGATGAGGCCAGGCACGACGAAGCCCGGCCGGCCGGTGAACTCGGCGACGAACACCACGGCGGCGAGCGGGACGCGGTAGCCCGCGCCGAGGAAGGCGGCCATGCCGACGACGGGGAACAGCGTCGTGGCCTCGGTGTCGAACAGACCGCCTACCGCCCGCCCGACCAGGGCTCCTTGGATGACGAGCGGGATGAAGAGGCCGCCGACGCCACCGCCGCCCAGGACCGCTGTGGTCCCGACGACGCGAAGCGTGCCGAGAGCGATGATGGCCACGACGCTGCGATGCGGGTCCAATGCCCAGCGCAGTGCGTCATAGCCCGGACCTATGACCAAGGGCTCGTCGCTGAGGGAGCGGCCGGCGAGGACCGTCGCGGCCATCACTGCCCCGCCGATGGCAGCCCGGACTGCGGGGTGGCCACGGTGGGACAGCCCCTTGGCTGCTCGCACCAGCGTCGCGAACACTCGCGCGAGGATGCCGGCGGCGAGACCGACGACCGCAGCGCCTCCTAGGTCCCGCAGGTTGAACGGCGGCTGCCCGGCGACGGGCAGGATCGGGGCCGTGCCGGCGATCGCGGCGAAGGTGACGTAGCTGGCCGCTGCGCTGACGGCGGCGGGGAGGAGCATCTTGCGGGCGAGGTCCTCCTGGTAGGGAACCTCAAGGGCGAAGACGAGGCCGGTGACGGGCGCCTTGAAGATGGCGGCCACCCCCGCGGCGGCACCGGCCACCAGCAGCACCTTCGACTCTTCGGGCGTGAAGTACCGACGCAGCCGGTGCTGCAGCCCGCTGCCGATCGCGGCGCCTGCGTACACCGAGGGCCCCTCGTAGCCGAGCGATCCACCCGAGCCGAGGGTGGCGACGGCTGCCAGCACCTTCCACGGCACCTGCCGGAGCTCGATGCTCCGGGATCGTTCATGGAAGGTGCGGATGTACTCGTCCGCGGTCGCCGGAGTCGTGGCCCGGCCGGCGGCGCGCAGACAGCCGGCTGCGACGAGCAGGCCGATCGCGGGTGCTCCGGCCTGGACCCCGAGCGGCAGGGCTCGTACGCGGTCGAACAGGACCTCCGCGGTGACCCAGTCGAACGCAGCCACGGCGAGTCCTGTCGCAACCCCGGTGACGCCGGCCAGCACGAACACCTGGCGCGAACGGCGCGTGAGCGCCGACAGGCGCTCACGTTGCGGAGCGCCCGCCCGGAGGGAAGCCGAGACCCGACGCCAACGCGGCAGCGTCACGGCGCGCCGCCGACGCCGTCCCAGCCGAAGAGGTCGATCGGACCGGGTGGCTCGCCGGCCGCCTCGGCGAAGGACAGCAGAGCCGCCACCACATCGGCGGCCGTCGCTTCCGGCATCCGGGCGGCGATGGCAGTCAGATCGAGACGGCGACGCTCGGTGACCCTGCCGACGAGCCGACGCCCGGCGGCCGTGAGCTGGACCTGGATCGAGCGTCGGTCATCTGTGCCCTGGGTCCGACGGATCAGCCGCTTGTCGACCAGTCGGTCACACAGCCGGGTGGCCGTTGTCGAGTGCACGTCGAGCGCGGCGGCCAGATCCGACATGTGGGTGGTGGAACGCGAGGAGACCACGACCAACGCTCGGAACTGCGGCAGCGTGACGTCGCCGAGATCGGCCACCGAGCGCGCTGCGATGCCTACCAGCGCCCGCGACGCCACGAGCAGAGCGTGGCCCAGGTCTGTACAGGTGGGCTGCGTGTGCATGACAGCAATGAGTGTAGTCATACATGTAGATATGGACGTGGTGGTGACCGGAGAACTCCGGTGAGTCGTCCCCCGCACGTGCTCCTTGTGGCCTCGTCGCAGCGGGTTGACCCCCATGGGTGCCCAAATCGGCCTCAACTACCAGTCCCCGCTGGCGGAGTACCCGCAGTCGTCGTGGACAGGATCGGGGTGGGCGACGTGGCCGGCTTCGTCGGGGTGTGCTCGGGGTGCTATCAGCCGACAGACCCTGCTTTGCGGTCCCTGCGTGCGGCCAAACATTGGATGTACCCGCGGCTGCCCGTTCTGCGGGCTCTTTGCTCCACCAAGATCGACCGGCCGGGATAGCATCGTTCCGTGCCACAGGGTCCCGCACCCATGGGGCCGAGCCCGGATTCCGACTGCGAGCCGGGCTTCCCCAGCTCGCCGCACCACCATCACCGACCAACAAGACGCTGCAGCCGCACTCGCATAGAACAAACCAATAATGCCACGAACCTCTAACTCAGGACACTAGGGGTCTGAAGGGATTCTGAGAGGAACTCCAGTCCCCGTGCCCATGCGCCGATCGACGCTCGGGCCGTGCCCGCCTTCGTCCCTCCGAGCACGGCGGTCCGCCCCATGTATGCGCCCGGGATGTCGATGATGGCCGGGTCGTAGGGGATCCCAAAGGCGTGACCGGCGTTCTCAAACGTGACATGCTCGTGGCGACTCGCGCGGCCCGTTCTTGTGGCGAGGCGAGCCTCGGCGATGTCGGCGAGTTGTGGCGACGGCCAGACGCCATCGTCGGCAGCGGAGACCAGTAGCACGGGACCGTCGAAACGTTCGATCGGGATCGCGGCCGCGTCGACGGCGTCAGCATTCGCGAGGGCTGCGACATAGATGTCGGCGATGCGCATCGGTGCCCGCGACAACGTCGTCTTCCAGACCACACCGGGTGTCATCCGCATTCGGACGAACGGCAGCGGCTTGCCGCGCAAGCTCCACGACGACCGGTAGAAGCACCCGAAGCTTCGCGGGCCACCCCCGATGCCCATGAACGTCACGCCGCTGGGGACGACACCGACAACCACATCGACGAGGTCCGGGAAATGCGCTGCCACGAGCAGCGCCAACTCGCCGCCCTTGCTCGCCCCGGCCAGTCCGACTCGACCCGTCACGTCGCCGCGGGAACGGAACACGGCAATCGCGCTCGCGAGCGGATCGATCGGGATGTGACAGAGGTGCGGTGGGAGATGCTCGATGCCGAAGTAGCCGAGAGCCATCGTCGTGTAGCCCTCGCCCGCGAGATAGGCAGCGAACCGCTCGGCGAGACCGCCTTCGGATCCTCCGAGCACGACGATGCCGGGACGGGGTTGTCCGTCCGCGGCGGCGAACACCGTTGCTACGAGACCCGCGCCGCGGACCGACTCGGCGACAACGCTGTCGTCCGCCACCACGCGGGTGAGGTCCGCCGACGCGGTGTGGCCGTCGTCGTCGTCGGTGGCACTCAATCGATAGGTGCTGTCCTCCAGGTTGGGTTGAGAAGACGCTCCGGGCTCAAGCGACCACCACAGGCCCATCGGGTCGACACCTTCGTACCCGCCGGCGACGGGCGCGTCTCGGGAAAGATCAACTCGGCCGTCGAGGCCGACCCTGTAGCGCGCCGAGGACCGGGCGGACCACGCCGACTCCTCAAGCGTGACGGTCAACATCGCATTCGGCGACGCCCCGTCGATGCTGACGCACAAGGGTGTCCCCAGCCGACCCTTCGGATCATCGACGCGTACGGCGAGCGCAGTATCAGTCATCCAACGTCCGTCCCGGTGTCGGGTAGCCGCCGCCCTCAACGCGGCGGAGCACCGAAGCGGTCCACAACTGTTCGGCCTTGTTGATCGCCCGGTAGTGGGCGGATAGGTCCTCGATGATTGCCCTCACACCCTCGTGCTCGTGGGTTGTGCCCGTCTCGAGTTGATCGACTCCACGAGCGTTGTCTTCGAGGGCTCTCAGTCGGCTCCGCAGAACAGCCGCGACCTCATCGAGGTCAAGCAGCCCAGAGAAATGCACCGCCAAGTCGATCGGACGTTCCGGTTGGTCGGGATCCGCGAGCGCGTCGGTGAGCAGCCGTCGGAGCTCTTTCCCACCGGCCTCGGTGATGTCGAAGGCCACACGCTCCGGGCGGTTCCCTTCCCGTCCTCGGCTCACCTCGCGGATCAAGCCATCGCGGGCGAGCCGCTTCAGGCCCGAGTAGATGGCGCCATGGTGGACGTCGGCGATGAGGTCGATGTGCTGTTGCTCGATCAGGGCTCGTAGCTCGTAACCGTGCTTCGGTCCGTACCGAGCGAGAAGACCAAGCAGCACAGTTCGCGTCGAATCCCGGGCCGGGAAGCGGGGCGGCATGAATAGTAGCGTCGCATATAGTTGCGCCGCGAGTCAAACAGACAGGCGACACCTTCTGGACGTGCGCGTCCGTCGCGTCACTCCCCCCGATAAGCGAGTCAAACACTCCAAACGAAGGTGTCTTCGTTTACTGCGGGTGAGGTAGAGTAGCCGCCATGGCGAAGCGACTCGAAGATCGGGACCTGGCGTCTGACGCACTCATCGCTCTCCGCCGCCGCCCGCGGCGGTTCACTCTGCCGGGTGGCGCGACCGTGGAGTTTCCCAAGATGGCCGTCGACGGACTCATCGAAATGCTTGAAGCGGTCGCCGAGGGCGACAACGCGACAGTGATCCGCACACCGAAAGAGGTATCAACACAGCAAGCCGCGGCGGTGCTGAACGTCTCCCGCCCGACCGTCGTGAAGCTGATCGACGATGGGCTGCTGCCATCGCACAAGGTCGGGTCTCACCGTCGCATCCTGCTCGCAGATCTCCTCGCCTACCGCGACGCCATGGTCGCCCGTCGTCGTGCCGTGCTTGATCAGATGTCACGCGATGCCGAGGAACTCGGACTGTACGCCTGACCACGGTGCGCATCCTGGTTGCGGTCCTCGACGCCGATGTGCTCGTACCGATCCTGTCGTGCGACCTGATCTGCCACGAGCACTGGTAGCCTCGATGCCATGCTCATCACCATTGACGGCGCCGGTCGCGTTGTCATCCCCAAGCGTCTGCGCGAAGCGCTCGGCGTCGCGGACGGGGGCGACGTGGAGATCGAGCTGGAGGGCGACGAGGTGCGGCTACGCGCCGTCGGGTTCGCGACCGTCGAGCGGAACTCGCGGGGGTTTCCTGTCGTCCGGCCGGCGGACGGCGGGGGCGTGCAGGGCATCTCCGCCGCTGACCTCCGGGACATCCTCGAGGCGGCGCGGCGCGGCGAGTGACCCCGCACGCGGTCGACTCCAGCGTCGTGCTCGCCGCCGTCGTGGCCGATGTGGACGGACGCACCGACCCTGCGGCCGAAGCCGCCCTCGCCGGCGCCGCCCTTCCGGCCCACGCGAGAGTCGAGTGCTACTCGGTGCTGACGAGGTTGCCCCAGCCTCTGCGCGTCACTCCGGCCGACGCCGAAGCGTTGCTGGCCGAGCTGTTCGATGCCGCGCACACACTCGTGCTGCCTGCCAAACACCAGCGCGAGCTCGTCGCCGATCTGGCCCGCGTCGGCGTCGCCGGTGGCGCCGCGTACCACGGGGTCATCGCGCTCACGGCACTCGCCCACGGCCTGCCCCTGCTCACCCGCGACGCGCGGGCGCGACCCACCTACGAGCGCGTCGGGGTCGCGTTCACGACGCTCTGATCGGAGCGGAGCACACTCGCCCGGGATCCAGGCTGATCGGCGGCCGGTCCGGCGGCCGGCTCGGGCCGGGTCGCGCACGGTCCTGGCCGGGTGAGAGGGTCCGTTGCCTGCGACTGTTGGACCCTCTCACCACAACGCGGCACGGGTCGATGGCAAGCCCCGGCAACGCACCCGGTGGCCTCTACCTCCTCATGCCCATCCGCCCCGACGCCGCCGAACAGGGGAAGCGTGCCGGCGCCGGCTGAGCCCCGTGGTCCTGCCCGGGCCGGAGGACGCGAAGACGTCCGGGGTGGTCGCCGCAGAACGGATCGTCGAAGCCGCTCGCCCCGTGGCTGACGCAGGTCGGCACGCTCGTGTGCCGCGGCCACCCACATGAACCGCCAGAGGGGAGGCACCGCCTCGGCGGCTGGACACCCGATCGTCGTGCCGGCTCCCATTCACGGGGTCGAAGTCGATTCGCACGGTGCCGGAGGTGATCGAGCACCCCGTCGCCGGGGCCGACCTGCACCTCGATGATGCCCTCCCGTAGGACCGTGAAGCAGAGTGCCAGGAGCGCCCGCTCCCGTGATGCGCGCGCCACCCGCGTCGTCAAGGCGCGCCTTCTGGGCTATCCATGTTAGTGTGAACCAACATGGAAAGTACGAGGTCGTACGACATGACGGGTCGGTCCGCAACCGCGGCCGCAACGCGGCGACGGGTGCTCGATGCTGCCTCTGGCTTGATGCGCGAGCGCTTGCGGTCCGATATCCGAGTGCAGGACGTGGCCATGGGGGCCGCGGTGAGCGAGATGACCGTCCTGCGGCTCTTCGGGACCAAGGCCGCGCTCCTCAAGGCAGCCATGGAGCACGCACGGCAGGGGATCGTGGCCCAGCGAAGCGAAGCCGAGCCGGGCGATGTCGCCGGATCGATCGCCGTGCTGTTCGATCACTATGAGGAACTGGGTGATCTCGTCATCCGCAACCTCGCCGAAGAAGGCTCAGACCCCGCGATCGGACAGATCGTGCGGGCGGGACGCGACGACCACCGACAATGGATCGAGCGACAGTTCGGTCCCCGACTTGGTGACTTGGCCCACCCCGACCGAAGCGTCGTCATCAACGGTCTCATCGCGGCGTGCGACGTGTACGTGTGGAAGCTGTTGCGCCGCGACCTTGGACTGAACCTCACCGAAGCACTCGAGACCGTTCAACAACTCGTGGAAGGACTCATCGATGCGCATCCTCCAAACCCTCTATGACGGCGGGGGTGGCGTACCACCCCAGCTCGCCATCACCCGCCGCCTGATCGAGCGCGGTCACGACGTTCGCGTCTTGGGCCATGACACGCTCCGCAGTCGCGTGGAGCAGCGAGGCGCCCAGCTCACCGTCTTCGCGACAACGCTGCCAGGCCACGACATGACCCGAGAAGACACCGACACCGTCCGAGACTGGGACCGCAGCGACCCGTTCGCCGCCGCGGAACGTTTCCGCGACATGGTCCTGTTCGGCCCGGCTCTCGCCAACGCTCACGAAGTGCTCGGCGTCCTCGACACGTGGCCAGCAGACGTCATCGTCTTTGACTGGCTCCTCTTTGGCACAGCACTCGCCGCTCAGGTCGCGGCCGTCCCCGCGGTAGCGCTCGTCCACGCCCCGTACCCGCTCCGCATCGGCGAAGGTCCCCTCGACGCCTTCTTTGCCCCAGGACTCGACACGATGAACACGACCAGAGGGGCGTTCGGACTCGAACCACTCGCCCACTGGGACGAACAGCTCCTCACCGCCCAATCCGTGCTTGTCATGACCGCGCCAGAGCTCGACCCGGCCACCGCGTACGAACTCCCGGGCAACGTCCACCACGTCGGAC
>JAYUDU010000455.1:0-9139 GCA_043739605.1 Acidimicrobiales bacterium
ACGGAGCTGCTCTGCGCCTGGCCCATCGCCGAGCACGTCGAGCGCGGTGTCGAGGTGCTCGGTGCGGCGCACGGCGCGTACGAGCGTCTCAGTCGCGGCGTGATATCCGCGCACGGATCCGGCGACGTCGGCCAACGAACGTGCCCGCGACGCCGGTACGACGGCGCGGTGCGCGGTCGATGCCTTCGTCGCCGGTCGCTTCAGGATCCCTTCGACGACTGGCATGCCACGGGCCGCCAGCGCATCGCGGAGGTGGTGGTACAGAGCATCGCATCCGTCGTCGCCGAACCGTGAGGCGATCGTGCCGAACACCGGCAGCGCGTCGAGGCCATCGAACGTCGACACGCCCCGGTTGCGCGCAAACTGCCGGCGCACATCGCGCAGAGCGTCTTCGCCTCCGCGGCGCTCGAACTTGTTGATGACGACGGCCTCCGCGAAGTCCAGCATGTCGATCTTCTCCAGCTGTGACGCGGCGCCGAACTCTGGCGTCATCACATACACCGGCACGTCGACGAACGGCACCAGGCCGGCGTCGCCTTGGCCGATGCCTGGCGTCTCAACGATCACCAGGTCCGCGCCCCACGCGCGGCACGCCGCGATCGCGTCGGCCACCACCACGGGCACCTCGGTTTGCGCACCGCGGGTCGCCAGCGACCGGAAGAACACGTCGGCGCCACCAACGCTGCCCATGCGGATCCGGTCGCCCAGCAGCGCGCCGCCGCCGCGCCGTCTGGTCGGGTCCACTGCCAGCACGGCGACCAACAGCTTGCCCTCCTGATCGAGCCGGAAACGACGCAGCAGCTCGTCGGTGAGCGACGACTTCCCTGAGCCTCCAGTTCCGGTGATCCCCAAGCACGGCGCGACCTGGGCCCGGCCGGCCGCGACCGCCCGGAGCGCGTCGACATCGCCGGACGAGACTGCGCCCGCTTCGAGGCACGTGATCCAAAGGGCGAGCGCCGCCTTCGATCCGCCCGTCAGCTGGTCGAGGGGTGGCGGCCCGCCGAGCGACAGGTCGACGGAGCATGCCGTGACGACCGACGCGATCATCCCGTTCAACCCCAGCGTCTGGCCATCCTCCGGCGTGAAGATCCGGACCCCACGCTCGGCAAGGAGCCGCACCTCCGCGGGGACGATCACGCCACCTCCTCCTCCGACGACCTGCACGTGGCCGGCGCCCAGGGCCGCGAGCCGCTCGATCAGGTACGAGAAGTACTCCACGTGGCCACCCTGGTAAGAGGACACCGCGATCCCTTGCACGTCCTCTTCCAATGCCGCGACCGCAACCTCCTCAACCGACCGGTCATGGCCGAGGTGGATCACCTCACATCCCTGTGCCTGGAACAACCGGCGCATGATGTTGATGGCGGCGTCATGACCATCGAACAACGATGCGGCGGTCACGATCCTGACGGGGCCGGTGGACGCGAGATCCGAGGTCACGTCAGAACGCTACCGCCGGTGCGGCGCAGGCGGCCCCCGAAGGCTGGGTAGCCTCGCCCTCATGGGCCTCGCCGGTTTCGAGCGCCGTCTCGAGCGGCTCTTCGAAGGAGGGTTCGCTCGCGCATTCAAGTCCGGGGTCGAGCCGGTCGAGCTCGGGCGGCGATTGACGCGAGAGATGGATCGGTCCCGCCAGCGCACCGTGAAGGGGGTCATCGTGCCCAACGTGTTTGCGTATCGGCTCTCTCCGGCCGACCTGTCGCGCTTCGCTTCCTACGCGGACACGCTCGTCAAGGAGCTGGAGCAGGCGGCGCGCGATCACGCGAGAGACGAGGGATACACCGTGCTCGGCGCGGTGGAGGTCAGCTTCAATCGTGACGCTCGCCAGGGTCCTGGGGCTTTCGCCATCCAGGCGACCGTCGTTGCCTCGCCAGACGGGCGTCCGGTGGCCGCGTTGTTGTTGCCGGGGGGTCGCAGGTTCCGGCTTGGGGCGGCACCGATAGCGCTCGGGCGTCTCGAGCCGTGCGAGGTGTTGCTCGACGACCTCACCGTGAGTCGGCGTCACGCAGAGGTTCGACCGACGCCGGACGGCAATGGCTACGAGATCGGCGATCTCCAGAGTCAGAACGGCACCCGCGTCAACGGCGCGGTCGTCGTCGTGCGACGCCTGCGCGATGGCGACGAGCTGCACCTTGGGGCGGTCGCGCTTCGTTACGAGGGACCCTGATGCCCACCGACGTGCTCCGCATCCTCGAGCTGGCGCTCGTCGCCGTCGTATACCTGTTCTTCTTCCGGGTGCTGCGGGCGGTCTGGGCGGAGCTGCGGGCTCCTCGTCCAGCGCTGCGGGTCGCCGCGCCCACCACCGCGGTGACGACCGCTCCGCACTCGGCCACGCCGCCGCCTGCACCCGTTCCACGAGTCCCCTCGACGCTCCGGGTCCTCGCTCCGCCCGATCTGGCGGGGACGCGGGTGGCGTTGCGCGGCGCCATGGATGTCGGTCGCGCCTCGACCAACGGCGTCGTCCTCAACGATCCCACGGTGTCGGCCGTTCACGCGCGTCTGACGCACACGGGCACAGCGGTCCTGCTCGAAGACCTGGGTTCGCGCAACGGCACGACGCTCGCCGGCCGCAGAATCACGGGCCCCCTCCCTCTCGCCGTCGGCGCCCAGGTCGCCTTCGGCGGCGTTGTCACCGTCCTCGAGTAGCTCCCTGGGTCAACGTGGTTCCAGTCGGCGAGCGCTGTCGTTGAGTCCGCCGGGACGGCTGCGGGCCAACCAGGTCGACCGGAAGGCTTCGATAAGAGCGGTGCGCCCGGTACGCCGCATGCCGGCATCACCGCCATGGCGTTCCGCAACGAGACCAGCGCCGAGTGCGCTGAGACCGAGTGCGGTCTCGAGCTCGGTGCGGACGAGGTCCGCGCCGAGATCCAAGCCGGCACGCGTCGCTCCGACGCCGACCCCTGATGTCGAGACCGCCGCCTCTGCGAGCTCATCGAGGCGACGCGCCGCGGCGGCGCACGCGCCAGCATCGACGTCGCCAAGGCTGAAGCAGGTTGCATCTCGTACGACCGCCTTCGCGAACACCGACCCGTTGAACGTCGTTGCGCCGACGGCGTCCGCCAACCGGGCGGCCTCGATGAGCGCGGCTCCTGCGCCGGCGCCGACCAGGAGGTCGGTGCACCCAACGACATCGAGCCCGGCGTTGGCGTCATAGCCCCACGCGAGCGCGCCGCCGAGTATCAGCGGCCCGAGCTCGACGGCGAGCGATTGATGATGGCCTCCGTCTCCCCACTCCGTCACCAGGATCGATGAGCACCCGTGTGCACGCGCCGTCTGGACCGCGTCGCGGAGGTTGGCGTCGGCGTTGTGGGGTCGGCCCACGAAGCTGTTCCATCCCGAGAGACCAGGGGCGACTCCGAAGGAGATTCCCTGTTTGACGAGCGGCTCGACGTTCGCGGCGAAGCCGGTGTGGGCGCTCAGGTCGATGCCTGCTGTGGCCAGCATCGCCACCACGGACTCCGGGAGGGCGGCCAGCCCGGTGTCGGTCGTCGGCGCCTCGTAGCACCACGCGTAGGGAACGATGTGCGGCCCGAGCTCCTCATCGAACAGCGAAGCGGCGGCCTCGGGGTGCGAGCGCAGGACATCGGCCCACATCTGCACCGTTCGGCCCTGGGCGACGAGCGGCGCGACAAGTCGACGGACGTGCTCGACGTAGACCGTCCCGAGCCCCCGCTCTGCGACGGCTGCGGCAGACACCCCGCTGCCGAGCTCGAACGTCTCGTCGCATCCGATGTTGACGGAGCGCGACCGCACGTTTGGCAACAGCTCTGCGAACAGCTCAAGTGCGAACGCGGCGTTGTCGATGCTCGGCGCCAGCACGCCGGGAGGGCCCGGCGCGCCGCCGGCGCGGCGCGGCGCCACGCCATCCGGGCACTCCGCCCGGCCCCGGTAGGTGTCGTGCGCCAGCCATCGGCCCATATGGCCGAAGCAGTTCTGGTTGGCCACCAGCTCGATGCCGGCGGCGTCGCACCAGTCGTCGAGGGTTCGAAGCTGGTCGGCGGTGATCGGCGAGGCATCGGCCCAGACCTGTTCGTGGGCGGCGTAGGCAAACGTGTGCTCTGTGTACAGCTGCAGCTGGTTGTAGCGGGCGAGGCTGAGCACATCGACGAGCAGACGCAGGGTGGCCATTGTCGGCACGCGGTCGCGCGAGATGTCGAGGTGGAAGCCGCGGGTCGCGATGTCTGGGTGGTCCTCGATTCGGCACGCGGGGAGATGGCCGGGGAACAGGGCACGCAGCTGAGCGAGCGTCGCTTCGCCGTAGCGCCGTCCGGCGTCGTCGGCGCACCGCAGCTCGATGGAACCGTGCGGACCGTCGTGGACGTGGAGCACGTATCCGGACGACGGAAGGTCACCATTGATGGTCGTGTCTGCGCCGGTGTTCGACCCCGGCCCGAGGTTGCCTGACACCTCAAGCCGACGTGGCCGCGGAAACAGCTGCATGAAGGGATCGTCGGCGGTGGCCATCGGCCGAGCCTGGCACTCCGGATGGGGCGACACACGGGGGCTTCGCCTCTCGTGCCCCGGAGGACCTCCGCTCGCCGCGCCGCGCCGCTCTGGTCCACTTCGTCGTCCGCCGGCCCTGCGGCAGCACTCGTGGTCCCGCCGACAAGTTCGTCGGTGTTCGTGGCCGAGCCAGTTCCACCGAATTCGGGTCGTTCGTCGAGGTCCCGCCGCTTTCGCACTCGAAGCGCACGAACGCGGTGGAACCTCCGGGCGGAAGCCCGAATCCGCTGGACCCCTCTCCAACTCCTCGCAGCTCGACCATGACTCGCTCTCGCCCGCGAATGGTTCGGCCGACACCTTCGTCGGTGTTCGTGCTCTCAGACCGGCCCCCGAACACCAGGGCACTCGGCCATCAAGGCCGCGACGAACGACACCGACGAACTGCCGCGCGGCAGCAGCAGCACTAGCGAGACGCCGTGGCCTTCTCGGACCCGGCCGCCTCGACGGGGTCGCTGAGCGCGTGGCGGGCGGATCGCATCGTCACCATTGTCCGCCAGCGACGGTCGAGGTCGAGCGCAGCCCACACGATGACCGCGGCGACCACGCCGTCCAGCCACCAATGGTTCGCGGTCACCACGATCGCCACCATGGTGAGGATGAGGTGCGCAGGGCCGACGATGCGCCATCGTCCGCGGCCCTGGCACCACGTGCCCCAGGCGACGAGCGCCGCCCAGGCCACGTGTACCGATGGCAGCGCGCCCATCTGATCGGAGATGCCGGAGCCGACGGGGCCGTACACGGATTGGTGGAACCGCTGGGCTACGTCGACGAAGCCCAAGCTTGGCACGAGACGAGGCGGCGCGACCGCGATGAGGTGCAGCAGCAGGCTCGTGCCGGTGGCGACGGTGACGGCGTTGCGCACCGTCTGGTAGGCCCCGCGATGTCGCCACATGGTCCAGATCAGCAGCATGATCATCGCCGGTGCGTGCGCGATCGCGTAATAGCCGTTGGCCGCCTGGGCGATGATCGGCCGGCGGAGGGCGGCGTCGACGAGCACCCGCTCGTCGGGCAGGTGCACGAACCGCTCGATGTTCCACAGGGCGATCGCCCGATCGACGCCGTGCGTGGTGGCCAGACCGTGCACCCGTTCGCCCAACCTCCACAGCGAATACAACGCGCACAGCAGCGCCGACTCCCGCAGCACCCCAGCCAGCGGAGCGCGACGGGCGCGTGCGCCGGCCTCGGTCGTGTTACGGGGGCGGACTGCTGTGAAGCCCGCCCCGAGGCTCAGTGCGGCGATGGCTGCGACATGCCAAGGAATCCACACGAGGAGGAGTTTCGCGTGCCGGCTCGGTCGAACGGGGTGCACTCGCCGTCGACGCTCGATGGATGGCAGGCTCAACACATGAGCGACCCCGCACCCGCCGCACCGGCACACGATGGGGTGATCAGGCGCCCGGACGAGGTCACCCCGGAGTTCCTTGCGGGCGTGTTGGGCGTTTCGGTCACCGGGTTCACTTCAGCGCCGGTCGGAACCGGGCAGATGGGCGACAGCGTGCGGTACCGCCTCGACCCGGTCCCTGATCCGTCGCAGGCACCCGCGTCTGTCGTGGTCAAGTTCGCGGCCGCTGACGAGGCCAGCAGGGCGACCGGCCTTGCGCTGCGCGGCTACGAGGTCGAGGTTCGCTTCTACCAGGAGGTAGCGCGGACCGTCGGCATGCGAACACCGGTGTGTCATCACGCCGCCGTCGATCCGGCCACGGGGTGGTTCACGCTCGTCCTCGAGGATCTCGCACCGGCGCTCCAGGGCGATCAGATCGCGGGCTGTTCGCTGGACGAGGCCGCGCTCGCGGTGGCAGAGCTGGCACAGCTGCACGCGCCCCGTTGGGGCGATCCGGCCCTCGGTCAGCTCGAATGGCTCGACCGCAACACCTCAGACGCGACGGCGTTCACCACCGTACTGGTGCAGTCGCTGTGGACAGGCTTCGCCGACCGCTATCAGGATCGTCTCAGCACCGAAGAGCTCGCTCTGGGGGAGCGTGTCGTCATGAGCCTCGGCGACATCTACGACCAGCAGAAGAACGGCCCGCAGACCGTCGTGCACGGCGACTTCCGGCTTGACAACCTCATGTTCGGAACCGAAGAAGGCGGAGCACCCATCGCCGTGGTCGACTGGCAGACCTGCGTTCGAGGCCCGGCGCTCACCGACGTCGGCTACTTCCTCGGCGCCGGGCTCCAGCCCAAAGAGCGTGCGGCTGTCGAGGTGGATCTGCTGCGCGATTACCACGCTCGCCTCATCGCGGGCGGTGTCGGCGGTTACGGTTGGGACCAGTTGTGGCAGGACTATCGGGGCTCAACGTTCGCTGGCCTCCTCATGGCCATCGCGGCCTCCATGATCGTCGAACGGACGCCGCGTGGCGATGACATGTTCATGGCCATGGCCACCCGACATGCCGCTCACATCATCGACCTCGAAGCCGATCGGCTCCTCCCATGAACGTGGGCGTCATCGACCAGCTGTGGCGCTTTCCCGTGAAGTCCATGCAAGGCGGTCGGGTCGAGGCGTTTGGTTGCACGGGCGCGTGCCCCGACGACCGCATGTGGGCTGTGGTGGCCGTCGACGGCTCGCGCGTGCTGTCGGCCAAGCGCCACCCGACGCTGCTCGAGGCGGCGGCGGCACTCGACGATGCCACCGGCGTCATCACGATCACGCTGCCTGACGGCTCAACCCACCAGGCCGGCGACCCCGCCACCGATGCCGCGCTGTCTGCATGGCTCGACCTCGACGTACGACTCGCGCCGCGGCCCCCCGTCGACGAGCCGTCGCCCCACTACGACATGTCCGTTGACCCCACCGACGACACCGCCGCCGGCTTCACGTTCGCGGGACCTCCTGGCACGTGGGTCGACCTCGCCGCGGGGCATCTGCTCACCACTGCAAGCCTTCGTGCCGCCCGTGAGCTCTACCCCGCCGGTGCCTGGGACGTTCGCCGGTTTCGACCGAGCGCCCTCCTCGACCTGGACGCGGGGCTGCAGGGTTTCGTCGAAGACGCCTGGGTCGGTGGGTCCGTCGCGTTGGGCGCCGAAGTCGTCATGACCCCGTTCATGCCGACGATCCGTTGTGCGATGCCGACCAGAGCCCAGCCCGGGCTCGATCGTGACGCCGACATCTCACGCACGCTCCGCGATCACCACGGCCACAACCTTGGCATCTACTGCGCGATCGAACGCCCCGGCACGCTCCGGGTCGGCGACGCCGTCGTCGTCACGCTCCCCAGCTGAGGCGCCGCCGCAATAGCCTTGCTGGCATGTCTCTTCGCCCAGACGCGCTCGCAGACGTCGACGTCCTGATCGTCGGCAGCGGCTTCGGGGGCAGTGTCACGGTCTTGCGATTGGCGGAGAAGGGTGGTCGATGCCTCGTCCCGCCGGCAGGTCATCGGTGACATCGGCGCTGCGGTCTTGCGTCGGGTGACCCGCTCGCCCGTGGGCCACCCGGCCGTCTTGGTCCCATCCACCGCAACACGGCCGACTGGCGCACGCGTCTCCGCCGCGCTGTGCACTCCTCGCCCGTCGTGAGGGCCTAGCCAGCGCGAGCCTCGTTCACGGGCGACGGCCGCGGCTATCGGGGAGCGGCGTTACGAAACGCATGGCCAAGGTGCGCATCGCGGCGGGCCAGCAGGGCGCGTTCATCGCAGCGCCTGGTGGCCCCATACGCTGGTGAGGTCGTAGCGGCGGTCGTCGGCCCAGTCGGCGGTGACGGTGCGAGCGCCGTGGCCGACCTCGACGAGGAAGCCGGCGGGGGAGGCGACGTAGAAGCTGAACATGTGGTCGTTGTCGTGCTTGCCGAGGCCGTTTGGGATGGGTAGGCCGCTCTTCCACGCCCGGTCGAACGCCGCGCCAACGTCGTCCAAGCGTTGGGTCTCGAACATGAGGTGGTGGAGCTTCTGTGGCAACTCGAACGGCGGCTTGGCCAGCGCCAGCGTGTGGTGGCGGGCGTTGCAGTGGAAGAACGCCACCTCAAGGTCGATGCCCGGCGCGATCTCGGCCTCCAGCCAGTCAGAGCGCGTCATCCCAAGGCCCTCGGTCACAAACCGCACGGACTCGTCGAACGCCATCGTGGCGATCACCGCGTGGCCAAAGCCGACCGACTCGGTGAGGAAGCCACCGGGCATCGTGGGGCTGGCGAACGGCTCTGCCCCGTCGGCGAGGTCGTGCACGATCTCGACGTCGACCCCGAACGGCGCGCGCACGCTGACGACGGCGCGCGCCCGACGCTCGGCGGCGTCGCCTTCGGTGGTGTCCCACCCGCCGGCGCCAAGCCGACCGGCGAGCAACGGCACCCCCGCGGCCTCGCGAGCCTCGAAGCCGAGCACGACGGCGTCGTTGCGCGGTCCCTCGGTGACGATGACGCGCTGGGCCTTGGCGTCGTCGCGCCAGGTCGTCGCGCCGGCGGGCGTGGGCGCTCCGGGGACGAGGCCGATGACGTCGGCGAAGAAGCCGTTGACGGTGTCAGGGTCGGCGACCTCGATGATGGCGTAGGCGAGCTGCAAGTCACCGAACATGGTGCTCCTCAGAAGGGATCAGGCTGCGGTGACTTCGACCGTCAGCGAGGCGAAGGAACGGATGAGGTTGTTGCGCTTGCGCGTCGCGCCGACGAGATCGAACGTCGCGACGCGGGGCACCAGCGCAGCGAGCACGG
>JAYUDU010000456.1:0-3603 GCA_043739605.1 Acidimicrobiales bacterium
GTGTCGATGATCGAGAACGCGTCGCGCAGAGCAGCCCTCCTCTTGGGATCGTCGACGTACAGGATCGTCGCGATGTTGGTGAGGTGGTTGAGGTTGAAGTTGTAATAGCCCTGGTTGGAGCTCTCGATGGCGAGGAGGAACTCTGGCGTCAGCAAACCGACCTGGCTCGTGTACTCCTCATCCCAGATGGCGCCGAAGTGCACCTTGTCGAGCGCCGTTCCTGCGATCTGGGCTGCTCGGTGTGCGGCCAGGGCCATGTTGATGCGCGGCTCGGGGTTGTAGGCGAAAAGCGGAAACGCGAAGTTGTCGATGCCGTTGCCGTAGGTCGTGTGCGGGTAGACGATCGAGTAGCCGTGGCGATTGAAGTAGTCCTCGATCGTCATCAGGTCGCGGGCGGCCTTGATCACCATCGGATCCGAGGCCGGGAAGTGTTCGATGAACGTCCACAGCCCGGTGATGGCACCGGCGTACATGTCGCGGCTCACCGCGTCGTCGCAGTACCAGTTGCCGTCTGATGTCCCATCGTCGTTCTCATCGAATGGGAATGGGCCGTGGAAGCTGGGACGGCCGCTCGGTCTGGCGAGCGCTTGGAAGCGCGGATTGGGATCGGTGAGCAGCGCCGCGGGCACGCAGTTGCGAAAGAGGATGCCCGCCTCGCCGTCGACCACGCCGCACGATTCGCCACTCTGGCCGGCGGTCCCCGGAGGCGGCGTCGCCCCACACGGCTCTGCCTTCCAGTTCTTGGCGATGTTGATGCGGCGATGAAACCCGTTCACGATCTCGTCGATGCCGGCCCGGATCCTGCTCAGCTCGACCGGATCTGCCTGCTCCTGGCGCCGGACGAGATAGCGGTAGGTCTCGGCCCACACGTAGTTCCCCGTCCAGATGGTGCCGTCGCCGAGTCCGCTGACGTCGACGACATGGGACCGGTCAGGACTGGTGAGCGCCGGCTCGTCGTAGGTGACCTCTGCGAGGTGCCCCCACCAGATGTGGTTCGCGCGGTTGGCCTCCTCGACCCGTGCGACCTCTGCCGCGAACGCCGGCGACGACAACGGATCGCCGGACGCCGTCGCCGGCGGCGCAACCCCGACGAACACTGCGCAAGCAAGCGCGACCGTCGCCGCCCGCGCCCACATCATCGACCTGTCCTTGGTGTTTGCATCGCAGTGATGCAAACTAGCGGAGGTCGCCTCCCGCCGCTCAGATCATGGTCTGGCCGCCGCTGGTGTTCAGCGCCTCGCCGGTGATGTAGCCGCCGTCGGGCGAGAGGAGGAAGCACAGCGCCGCGGCGACATCCTCTGCGGATTGCAGACGGTTCAGTGGGATGTTCTCTGCGATCCACTTCTTCGAGCCAGGGCCAGCGTCGAGCATCGCTTCGAACATGCCGCTCGGGTTGATGAGGTCGGTGTCGACGGTGCCGGGGCACACCGCGTTGACCGTGATGCCAGCTGGACCGAGCTCGGCTGCCATCGCCTGGGTCATGAGGATGACGCCGGCCTTGGCGGCGCAGTACACCCCGAGCATCGGGAAGCCGCGCTTGCCGGCCTGGCTGCTGACGCTGCAGATGCTGCCGCCGACACCGGCGGCCAGCATCCGCGACGCGACGGCCTTGGACACGAGCCACGTGCCGGTCAGGTTGACGTCGACGACCTTGCGGAACTCGGCCTCTGGCAGCGTCACGAGGGGGCCAAGACCAAATCCCGGTCCCGATCCGCCTGCGACGTTGGCGAGCACGGTGATGGTCCCGAGCGCGGTGGTCGCCGCTGCGACCGCAGCCTCGACCTGTGCCCCGTCGCTGATGTCGGCGCGCACCGCGACGGCCTTGCGGCCGAGCGCCTCGATGTCCGCCACGACCTCAGCCAGTTCGTCTTCTGAGCCCATCCCGTGGGCGGGGGCATCGTCGTAGAGCCGAGCGATGTCGAGGCACGCCACGTCAGCGCCCTCGGCGGCGAGCCGCATTGCCGTGGCCCGGCCGATCCCCCGTCGTCGTGCCGCGCCGGTGACCAGCGCGACCCTCCCCTCGAAGCGCATGTCTGTCATGCATGCGGACCGTAGCCACGGTCGCGACAAGCCTGTCGCACCTGCGACACCGTCGACCTTGAGCGAGGCCTCCCAAGTGAGGCGCGCGCTCGGTGTCGTTGCGCCGTATCGTCCTCAGGATGGGTCTGTTCAAGGCGAAGCCACCTCAGCCGCCTCCCCCGCTGCCACCGGCTCCGCCCCCGCAGGAACATCCCCAAAGCGTCGCTCCGTTGCGCACCGGGCCCTATCGGCTTCCCGAGGCCACCAGGTGGACGACGGCCCTCGAACGAGGCCTCTTCGAGCTCGTCGAGGATGAGATCCTCGAAATGGACGACCTCCCGCATCTCAACTACATCCTGTCGATCGTGTGCCAACACCTGCCCCGATTGCCGGCGCTCGACGCCTGGGTGGCGGACGGACCAACCCACGCCGCGCTCCTCGTACGGGGAGCGCATGGCATCCGATGGGCGTGGCAGGCCAGGGGAGCCGGTGACGCAGAGTCGGTCACCGAGGAGGCAAACATCGTGTGGACCGAACGTCTGGCGAGAGCAGAGGCCGACTTGCACGCAGCCATCGCCCTCGAACCAGACAATCCTGCGCCGTGGGCAGAGCTGGTCATCAGCGCACGGGCAACGGAGGTCCCCCAAGCGGAGCGCTACGTTCGCTACGCCAACGCGACGACCGGCGACCGGTTCATGCCGGCGTGCGCTGCGGAGATGTTGCAGGGATTGTGCAAGAAGTGGGGTGGCTCCCACGATGCGATGTTCGCGTTTGCCGCCGAAACCGCTGCCGCCGCACCAGAGGGCCATCCCATACATCTGGTGGTGCCATCAGCGATGATCGAGCGGCACCTCGCGTGCGAGTCATTGGAAGAGTGGCAGCATCTCTGCGCTACGGCTCCGCAGTGGTCGGAGGTGCTGTACGCCGCCGCGGCGCGATCCGTCGACCTGCCGGGATTCGATGATGGCGGACCGACGGCGATGTTCGCTCGCAACATGTTCGCCGCCGCGTTCGCCCGGTTCGACCATCAAGACCGCTTGCGGTGGGAGCTTGAGAAGATCGGTCCCGACATCGGCGAGTGGCCATGGGCGCTGTGGGGCGGCGACAAAGAAGTCCGCCGCCTCCGCACCCTCGTCGGCCTCCCGTAGGTCGACCACCCAGTTCCGGTGGCGGTCAGACCTCCATCACCACCGGGACGATCATCGGTTTGCGCTTGGTGCGGTCTGAGACGAACTTGCCGAGCGTCTTGCGGGCCACCCGTTGCACAGACTCGAGCTCGAAGCCACCGTGGTGGTCGAGGTTCTCGACCGCAGCCGCGACGAGGTCGCGGGCCTCTTCGAGCAGAGGCTCCGCATCGGGAGCGTGGATCCATCCACGCGTGATGATCTCCGGGCCGCTGACGATCTCGCCGGTCTTGACGTCGATGGACATGACGACCATGACGACACCTTCTTCGCCGATGAGCTGGCGGTCGCGCAGCACACCCAGCCCGATGTCGCCAACGGTGCCGTCGACGTAGAGGTACCCGGACGGCACCTCACCATCGAAGTCGATGCGGCCATCCTCGAACATGCGCACCGCATC
>JAYUDU010000457.1:0-3601 GCA_043739605.1 Acidimicrobiales bacterium
GCGGGCCCTGAAGGTGACCGGGTCCAGCTGCTCGACGAAGTGAGTGGGCACACCATTGGCGTTCAGCAAGCGGAAGACGTTGCACGTCGTGGTTGTCGATGACGCGCCCTTGCCATCGATGACATCGTGCGTCGCCCCGTCGCCCGCCGTGATGTCGTCCTTGCTGCGGATCAGCACCGTGCCGTCGCCGGCATCGAAGATGACCTTGGTCTTGCCTTCGTTGAGTGCCGCAAAGCGCTCCACGGGTGTCAGGGTCGTTCCCATCGTCTTGGCCTCCATTGCTTGTTGGATCGCCGCGACAAGTCCTTGCAAGCCTTCGATGCGTTCGAGCAGCACCTCGCGTTGGTAGGCGAGATGCTCCAGTGCATCCTTCGGCGAAGCGAGGGCAGCGGCGATGTGATCAAGAGAGAACCCGAGCTCGCGATAGAAGAGGATCTGTTGCAGCCGCTCAAGATCCGCGTCGTCGTAGACGCGGTAGCCGGACGGTGATCGTCCCGCCGGCGACAACAGCGCGATGTGTTCGTAGTGGTGAAGCGTTCGGACCGTGACGCCCGACCACCGTGCAACCTCTCCAACCGTGTAGCTCATGTTCTCCTCCGATGGACACTCAACACCCTGACGCTACGTCGGGGTCAAGAGATTCTTCTGTTGCGGGGGCGACCGCGGTTGCTACCGCGAGGGTGCGTCGACTGCAGCGACTTCATCCACGCCGAAGACGGGCGCGATGTCGGCGCGTCAACAACATCCGGTCTACCGACGCAATGACTCGCGCTGATCTCGTCGCTGAGGCTGCGAACTGGCGGGCGCCTGCAAGCGAGATAGACGCGGCCCTTGAAGCACTCGCAGACGCCCTCGACATCGTCGAAGGGCCCTACGACGACCGACTCGTCACCCGTCTCCAGCGGCGCACCGCCGCCTTGCTCGACGGCCGCGCAGCCGGCGCGCACGCCCCGCTGCCCGAGCCGTCCTGATCACCGGAGCGAGGAGATGGGCATCAGTTGGTAGGGCTGTTCCCATGGAGGCGGTCGTTGATCAGGTCGGCCGCATCGTCGTGCCGAAGGTGTTGCGCGATCGCCTCGGCTTCAGTCCAGGCACCGTCGTCGACATCACCCAGTACGGCGATGGTCTGCACCTCGCTGCTGGCGGGCGAACGGCGCGCCTGGAGGAGCGCGACGGCGCCCTGGTCGCTGTGTCTGACACGGCGATCGACGACAGCGACGTGTTCGCGGCCCTCGACGCTCTTCGGCGGTGACGCGCTGGCTCGCTGACACCAGCGTGTCGATCCCGTTCGTTCAGGCGTCGCACGCCGCGCACGGGCAGGTCCGAGAGCGCCTCAAGGGCCGGGTCGTCGGGCTTGCTGCCCATGGCAGCACTTGAGACCTACTCGGTCCTCACGAGGCTTCCCGGTGATGCACGGCTGCACCCGACGGATGCCGCTCGGTTGATCGCCGCCAACTTCCCTCGAGTCGCGACCCTCGACCCGAACGGACAGGAATCGCTCGTCGCTGACCTCGCGGCGGCGACGGTCGCTGGCGGCGCCGTCTACGACGCTGTGATCGCGATCACGGCGCGCAACGATGGTTCAACGCTGTTGACCCGTGACCGTCGCGCCGCCGCCACCTATGAAGCGCTCGACGCAGAGGTCGAGCTCCTCGCCTGATTGTCAGGAGTCATCGACCTCCGCCAAGACCTGGCACGTTTTGGCGGGAGGCTCGATGGCCTGCCCGGTGGAGGTCGGCCTACACGCGTTCGATGATGATGGCGGGGGCCATGCCGCCGCCGGCGCACATCGTGATGAGGGCGAACTGCTTGTCCTGACGCTCGAGCTCGTCGAGGGCGGTGCCGATGAGCATGGCGCCGGTGGCGCCGATCGGGTGACCCAGGGCCATGGCGCCGCCGTTGACGTTCACCTTGTCGCGGTCGAGGTCGAGGTCGCGCATGAACTTCTCGGCGACGACGGCGAACGCCTCGTTGATCTCGAAGATGTCGATGTCGGAGATCGACAGGCCGGCCTTGGCCAGCACCTTGCGGGCCGCGGGCACCGGGGCGTTGAGCATGAGGGTGGGGTCGTCGCCCATGTTGACCGTCGCCACGATGCGGGCACGGGCCTTGAGGCCGTTGGCCTTGGCGTAGTCGGCGCTGGCCATGAGCACGGCTGCGGCGCCGTCGACGACGCCCGACGAGTTGCCGGCGTGGTGGACGTGCTTGATGTCGAGGTCCGGGTAGCGCATGTTGATGAGCTCGCGGAACGTCGGGTTGTCCTCGTGCTTGTAGTCGGCGATGGCCGGGAAGCTCGGGGGCAGCGCGGCCAGCGACTCGGCGGTGGTCTGCGGCCGCGGGAACTCCTCGCGGTCGAGGGCAACGGTGCCGTCCTCGTTCAGCACGGGGATGAGGCTCTTGTCGAAGCGGCCCTCCTTGATGGCCCGGGCGGCCCGCAGCTGCGACTCGGCGGCGAGGGCGTCGAGCGTCTCCCGGGAGATGCCCTCCATGGTGGCGATGGCGTCGGCGCACACGCCCTGGTGCGACTGCGGGTGCAGGTCCTGGAGGTGCTTGTTGCCGCCGCCCATCTGCATGAGGCCCTTCTTCGGCAGGGACATCATCTCGCAGCCACCGGCCACGACGAGGTCCTCCATGCCCGCCATGATGGCGTTGGCGGCGATGTTGTTGGCCGTGATGCCAGAGCCGCAGAAGCGGTCGAGGGTGACGCCGCTGGCCCGAACGTCGTAGCCGGCATCGAGCGCAGACATACGGCCGAGGTCACCGCTCTGCGCGCCCACCTGGGCGCTGGTGCCCCAGACGACATCGTCAACATCAGCGGTGTTGAAGCCGTTGCGAGCGACGAGGGCCGCGAGGACGGTCGAGCCGAGGTGCCCGGGATGCAGGTGCGAGAGCGCACCCTTGCCTGCCTTGCCGATGCCACGAGGGGTCCGGCAGGCGTCGATGATGAGAGCGTCAGTCATTCTCCGGAGCGTATGCCGATCGCCGACGGCGGAGCCGATCCGCGGACTGGCAGGCGTTCAGACGTTGGTGCGCTCCTCTGCCAAGAAGCCGCCCGCCTGCCGGCGCCACAGGGCCGCGTACGTTCCGTCGTTGGCGAGCAACTGGTGGTGCGTGCCCTGTTCCTCGATGCGGCCGCCGTCGAGGACGACGAGGCGATCCATGCGCTGCACGGTGCTCAGGCGGTGCGCGACGACCAGCGCGGTGCGGCCTTCGAGGAGGTGCAACAGCGCATCCTGGATGAGCGCTTCGCTCTCGGAGTCAAGGGCAGAGGTGGCTTCGTCAAGCACAAGGATGGGTGCGTCGCGCAGGATGGCCCGGGCGATGGCGACACGTTGGCGTTGACCGCCAGAGAGCTTCACGCCGCGCTCACCGACAAGCGTCTCGAAGCCCATCGGGAGGGCAGCGATGAACGCATCTGCGTGGGCCGCCGCAGCCGCCGCGCACACGTCGTCGTCGGTCGCATCTGGCCGACCAAACGCGATGTTCTCGCGGAGCGAACGGTGGAACATGACCGGGTCTTGGGGGACATACGCGAGCTGGCTGCGCAGGTCGTGCTGGCGCACCGACCGGATGTCCTGGCCACCGATGGTGATGGCGCCGG
>JAYUDU010000458.1:0-9112 GCA_043739605.1 Acidimicrobiales bacterium
GCGGCAAGTGCACCCCGTGCCGTGAGGGCACCACGTGGCTCGACAAGATCATGCGGCGCCTCGTCGACGGCCACGGCCGACCAGAGGACCTCAAGCTGCTGACCGACGTCTGTGACAACATCGCTCCGGGTCTCGCGTTCCCGTACGCCATGACCACGATCTGCTTCCTCGGCCCCTCGGCCGCAGTGCCGATCACCTGCGCGATGGCGATGTTTCCCGAGGAGTTCGAGAAGCGAGTGGCGCCCAAGGTGCACGCCGTCTCCTGAAGCCGCATCGACCGCCGTGTACACCGGACCCTGAGCCCGGCCGTCACTCCGCCGTCCCGGTCCGGGATCGCTCGGATTGGTACGTTGGCGGATCGTGCGAGGGGACGCCGACTCGTACCTGACAGTTGAGGCGCGGGCGAGGGTCGAGATCGACCGACGGCTCGCCGCCTGCGGCTGGCTCCGACTTGTTCTCGTAGAGGGAGACTCGTTGCGGGCGCACCAGTTGACTGAGTCCATGTCTGCGGCGGCGCCGCCCTCGAGATCGGAGATCGCACACTGCGCTGTGCGCATCGCCGTCGCGAGCGCCCGCTGAATCACCCTGCGAGCCACGCGGGCCTCTGAACCGCGCACAGAATTCTGAACGTTCCGCCTCGTCGACGTCCAAAGAATCCCCAAGTTCTTCGCGCTATCCATAGACACCCAAACATGTGTTCGTGTAGGGTGGCAGTATGGAATCAACGGCGAACGAGGACGCGGAGGATCTGGCCATCGCCGCGGTCTGCTCCCTTGTTGATGCAACACTGCGTGCAGCGCAGCTGCTGGTTCCATTGCTCGAAGATGATGTGCACGTGCGTGATGGCATGCGGACGTTCCCGGCGTGGCTTGCGTACCGGTTCCGGTTGCGTCGGCACGATGCGCTGGCATGGGCCGGGCGGGTCGAAGCGTTGCGGGATGCGGCCGAGGAAGGGGTCGACGTCGCTGCGCTCATCGCCGACGAGACCAGCGGGGTTGGGCTTGGCGACCTCGACGTCATTCACCGTCGAGGCGCGTCCTACGAGCACGGGTTCGCGAAGGCGGCCGAAGCGGCATCGCCGGAAGACCTCGACAAGGTGCTGCGGCTCGAGCAGATCGCGCGCGAGCAGGCCGAGGCGGCGAAGGCCGGCGACGGCACCGAGCCCGACACGACGGTCCTCGACGTGAAGCGGGGCATTGCGCTGCGAGGCCGCACGTTGAAGATGCACTTCCGCGACGACGGCACCGCCACACTCACCGCAACCGGGCCCACGCTGGAGATGGAGACCATTCGCCTGGCGTGGAGCGTGCAGCGAAGCAGGCGTTCGACGCCCTGCCCGCCGGTGAGGCGCCGCCGTCGCTTCCGGCTCGCCTGTTCGATGCGCTGCACGCGATGGCCTCGGGCCGCATCGCAACCGACGCGTCGGCCGAGCTGGCAACCGTCATCGTGCACACCACCCCGGCGTTGAACCGGGCGTGGCTGTCCGACGGTACGGCTGTTGCTCCGTCCGCGCTCGGTCGATTCCTCGACGAGTGCCGGCTGCGCCTGGCGGTCGATGACGAGTTCGGCGACGTCATGCGGTTCTCCGACACCATGCGCACGGTCACCGGGCCGCTCCGCACGCTGATCCTGGGTCGAGACGGCGGGTGCTGCACGGTGCCGGGGTGCCAGACGACGTGGAACCTTCACGTGCACCACATCGTGCACGTCGAGGACTGTGGCAAGACGATTCCGACCAATCTGACCACGCTCTGTTGGCATCATCATCGTGAGCATCACGAAGGGCGGTTGCCGATCATTGGGCTCGCTCCTCGCGCGGTCGGCTACTACAAGCCAGATGGCTCACAACGATTGGAACCGGGCCAATCCGGTTGGCACGCGCCGGCATGGATCGACGTGAATCAACACGATGAGGAACGACGGTGCGGTCGTCCGTCCGCCGACGAGATGTGGGACCCGATCGAAGCAGATGCTGACGCCGACCTGGTGACGGCCATCCGTGCGAGAGCACTGGCTGGCGTGACTGGCGAGATCAGCAGCGTGCCGGGTCCCGACGAGGAACCGATCGCGACCGAAGGGGACGCGGCCGCGCCGCAGTCGACGGACATCGCATCGCTGCGGGCCGCCGTGCTCGATGCGATCTCAGCCGAGGTGTGGGCAGAGGCGGCAACTGGCTTCGGCGATCCGGACCTGGCCAACGAGTGAGGCGCGCTCGCTACGAGGGGCTGTTGCTGAAGGGACAGGAGGACACCAAGTCCGGCGCCGGCCAGTACTTCACGCCGCGGCCCCTGGTGCGGGCGATGATGGGTTGCCTCGACCTGACCTGGTTGCGCGATGACACCCTCGATGACGCGTCAACGCTGCCGTCGCCGGCGGTGCTCGCCGCCGAGATCGTGGAGGACCTCCAAGCCGCGCTCGCACAGTTCTCAGAGCTCGCTGCAACGCTTCCCGTTGGCGTGGCCGCGGGCGGGTTCCCGTGACTTCGCCCATGCGGTTGCTGGTCTTGTAGGTTCGGCGCCGCATGCCGACCAAGCCCAAGATCGAGACGGTCACCATGGTCGTCGACGGTCGTGAGATCGAAGCCCACAAGGGCGAGATGGTCATCGCGGCCGCCGAGCGAGCCGGTGTCTACATCCCGCGCTTCTGCTGGCATCCGCGCATGAAGGAGATCGGCGTCTGCCGCATGTGCGTGGTCGACGTCAAGGGGCCAAGAGGGTGGGGTCTGAGCCCCGCCTGCTACATCCCCGCCGCGCAGGGCGTCGAGATCAACACCCAGTCGGAGCGGGTGAAGAAGGCCCAGGACGGCATTCTCGAGTTCCTCCTCATCAACCACCCGCTCGACTGCCCGGTGTGCGACAAGGGCGGCGAATGCCCGCTGCAGGACCAGACGGTGGCGTTCGGTCCGGGCGAGAGTCGGTTCATCGAGGAGAAGGGCCACTTCGAGAAGCCCATCCCGGTGTCGGACCTCGTCAACCTCGACCGTGAGCGATGCATCGTCTGCCAGCGCTGCACCAACTTCGCAGACAAGGTCGCGGGCGACGCGTTCCTCACGCTGCAAGCCCGCGGCAACACCACCCAGGTCAACACCTTCCCGGACGAGCCGTTCGCCTCGTACTTCTCCGGCAACACCGTGCAGATCTGCCCGGTCGGGGCCCTCACCGCCGAGCCGTACCGCTTCAAGGCCCGCCCGTGGGACCTCGAGCAGGTCGAGAGCACCTGCACGTCGTGCTCTGTCGGGTGTCGCATCGCCGTGCAGTCCAGCCAGAACGAGCTGACCCGCTACCTCGGCCTCGACGCAGAGCCCACCAACCACGGCTGGCTGTGCGACAAGGGACGCTTCGACTTCGAAGCCATCAACTCCGCCAACCGCGTCACGGTGCCCATGGCCCGCAAGGGTGGTGAGCTGGTCGAGGTCACCTGGGGTGAGGCGCTCACCATCGCTGCCGACGGACTCGCAGAGGCCCGTCGCCTGCACGGCCCGGAAGGGTTGGCCATGCTCGGCGGCGCCCGCCTCGCCGACGAGGACGCCTACGCATGGGCCAAGCTCGCCAAGGGCATCCTTGGCACCGACAACGTCGACGCCCAGATGGGCGACGGCCTGCCCGCAGAGCTCGTCCTCAGCCTGCCCCGCGCCACCATCGACGAGGCGTGCTGGGCCGACACGCTGGTGCTCGTCGCTCCCGACCTCAAGGAAGAGCTGCCGGTTCTGTTCCTGCGGCTCAAGGAGGCGGCGCTCGACCACGGCGTCAAGGTCATCGAGATCACGCCGAAGCTCACCGGCTTCACCCAGTACGCCACGGTCACGCTGCCCCACCGGGCCGGCGAGGCGCCTGCCATCGTCGCCGCCCTGCTGGCCGATGCCGACCCGTTCGAGTCCGTCGCGGGGGTGCCAAAGGAGATGGTCGCCGCGGCGCGCACGCTGCTTGCGGGCGAGCGTTCTGTCGTCGTCGTTGCCGGCCGTCCCAACCTTGCAGAGTCCGTCGACTTCACCGTGCAAGCCATCTGCGCCCTCCGAGACGGCTTGCCTCACGCGACGTTCCTGCCGGCGCTGCGCAGGGCCAACGTCTTCGGCGCCCTCGACGCCGGCCTCAGCCCCGGGTTGTTGCCCGGCCGGGTGACGCTCGCCGAGGGCGCCGCCAAGGTCGGCGCGGCGTGGGGTTCGGTGCCTGCCTCGAAGGGCCTCGACGCACTGGGCATCGCCGCCGCGGCTGCCACCGGTCAGATCCACGGCCTGCTCCTCGTGGGGGCCGACCCCATCGGCGACATGCCGGACAAAGAGATGGCGCGCAGAGCGCTGTCCGGCGCCGGCTTCGTTGTTGCGGTCGACACCTTTCGCACCGCCAGCCTTGAGCACGCCGATGTCGTGCTGCCGGCCGCGGCGTTCGCAGAGCGGGCCGGCACCACCACCAACCTCGAGGGTCGGGTCACCCGCCTCGGCCGCAAGGTCGTGCCGCCCGGCGTGGCATGGGCGGACTGGATGATCGCAGCAGAGCTCGCCATCGCCCTCGGCGCCGACCTCGGCGTCGAGACGCTCGCAGAGCTTGCGGCAGAGCTCGAACAGGTGTCGGTCGTCCGTTCCGGCCTGACAGCCGCCGTGCTGAGCGAGCGCGCCAACCGCGACGGCGTCGTCGTGCCGCTGCCCGCGGTGTCGCTCTCGGAGGTGTTGGTCGATCGAGCCGACGCGGAGGCAGCCCCCGAGCCCGACGCCGCCGGTGTCGACGCCGATGACGCCGCGCCGGCCACGAAGGTCGCAGATGCCGCCGACGGCGTCGAAGGCACAGACTCCACCGGCGAGGCGCACGTCGTCGATGCTGCGCCGGCCGCGTTGCCGCCGTTCGCCAGCCCGGTGGCAACCTCGGTCAAGGCCGACGGCTACAGCCTGCGCCTCGTCTCCAGTCGCACGCTGTACGACAACGGCACGCTCGTCGCCAACAGCCCCCACCTCGCACCGCTGGCCAAGACCATCGCCCTGCGGATCAACCCGACCGACGTCACCCGCTTCGGGCTGTCCGATGGCCAAGCGGTGCGCGTGACGTCGGCGCGCACCACCGTCACGTTGCCAGTCCAGGGCGACCAGTCGGTGCCCAAGGGGTCTGCTTGGCTGCCATGGAACGCGCCGGGCGCCAACGGCTGTGCCGCAGCAGAGCTGCTCGACAACGCCGCGCCCGTGTGCGACCTCCGGGTCGAGAACGCCTGAGCGCAGGAGCCAAACATGCACGCCCTCCTCCCGCACATCCCCGGGCTGCTCGCCGCAGGGGACCCGCTCTTCAAGGACGGTGTCGACTTCGCGGTGGTCCTCATCGTGGCCGTCAAGACGCTCCTCACGTTCGTGGTGTTCCTGGTCTCGGTCATGCTCATGGTCTGGTTTGAGCGCAAGGTCCACGCCGACATGACCAACCGCATCGGACCCAATCGGGCTGGCCCCTGGGGCATCCTCCAGACGCTCGCCGACGGCATCAAGGCCTTCTTCAAGGAAGCCTCGATCCCGGCCAACGCCGACCGCGTCGTCTTCAAGATCGCCCCGTACCTGGCGCTCGTGCCTGCGCTGCTCATCTTCACGATCGTCCCCCTTTCGGTGGGGACGGTCAACGTGTTCGGCCACCAGACTCGCCTGCAACTGGCCGATCCGCCCATGGGCATCCTGTTCATGCTGGCCTGCACCGGCATCGCGGTGTACGGGATCATGCTGGCCGGCTGGGCGTCTGGGTCGAAGTACCCCCTGCTCGGATCGGTGCGAGCCAGCGCCCAGATGGTGTCGTATGAGGCCACCCTCGGTCTCATCATCGCCATGGTCGTGCTGCACACCGGCAGCCTCCTGACCAGCGATATCGTCGGCGTGCAGGCTGGCCGCGGGTTCGCCGGCGTCCTGCCCAACTGGAACCTGCTGCGGCTGGGCTTCGTGCCCTTCATCCTGTACATCATCGCCGGCACGGCCGAGGCCAACCGGCCCCCGTTCGACCTCGTCGAGGCAGAGCAAGAGCTGGTCGGCGGCTTCCACACCGAGTACGCCGGCATCGGCTTTGCTCTGTACTACCTGGCGGAGTTTGGCAACACGGTCACGCTATCGACGGTCATCGTCACGCTGTTCCTCGGCGGCCCCGCCGGCCCGACGTTCGCCACCACTGGCTGGGCCGCGGCGGGCATCGGCTTTGTGTGGTTCTTCCTCAAGACGCTGTGCTTCTTGTTCCTTCAGGCGTGGTTCCGGGCGACGCTTCCCCGTCTCCGCTACGACCAGCTGATGGACCTTGGGTGGAAGAAGCTGACGCCGTTGTCGCTGCTGTGGCTGCTCGGCTTGGCCAGCATCAAGGCCACCGAGGGCGACGCCCTCGGCCATCGTGTCGTGGTGTTTGCGGCCTTCGTGGCTGGTGCGCTGGCGACGTGGGCTGCGCTCGGGCGCGCCGTCGCCGTCGGCCGAGCCCGCACCAACGACGAGGTTGCCCGTTCGATGGGCGCGGCGAGAACTCGCAACGCCCGCAAGGAGGTAGCGCGCTAGTGGCTAGCTACATCAAGGGGTTCGGCGTCACCGCCAAGATCATCGGGGAACCGCGGATCACCACGCAGTACCCAGAGGAGAAGCGGCCAAAGCCCGAGCGCTTCCACGGCCGTCACGTCCTCAACCGCTACGAGGACGGCATGGAGAAGTGCATCGGCTGCGAGCTGTGCGCCGGCGTGTGCCCCGCCAAGTGCATCTACGTTCGCGGCGCTGACAATGACCCTGAGGCGCCGACCAGCCCCGGCGAACGATTCGGCTTCGTCTACGAGATCAACTACCTGCGGTGCATCCACTGCGACCTGTGCGTCGAGGCGTGCCCGACCGAGGCCATCACCGAGTCAAAGCTGTTCGAGTTCAGCTTCACCAACCGCCAAGACGCCATCTACACCAAGGCAGAGCTGGTGGTCGACGACGAAGGCCACCCCCAACAGATGCCATGGGAAGACTGGAACGGCACCGACATAGAGCTCGGCTCCGGCTGGATGCGTGCCACCTCGCCCGGCGGCGACGCAGACTTCGTCGGCAAGGTGGCCTGGTCTGGCGAGCTTGGCTTCGGCTCCAAGGACGCAGAACCCACCCAGGATGTCGCAGACGAGTCAGAGATCAGGGCCGCCGCCGCGGCCCACGGCCACGCCAGCGACGAACACGGGGGGCACCACTGATGCTCGCCGCTCCACACGCCCTCAACGCCCTCCACACGCTCACTGGCGTCGTCCCGATGTTGGCCGTCGCCCGGCCCGTCGACTTCTTGGTCTTTTGGGTGGCGTCGGTCGGCGTGCTGATCGGAGGTTTCTCCGTCGTGTGGTCCCGCAATCCGGTGCACTCCGCGCTGTGGCTGGTGGTCACGCTGTTCGGCGTCGCCGTGCTGTTCATCACGTTGCAGGCGCACTTCCTCGCCGTCGTGCAGATCATCGTCTACGCCGGCGCGATCGTCGTCCTGTTCCTCTTCGTCATCATGCTGCTCGGCGTCGATGGTCGCGAGGCTGTTGAGGCCGAAGGCAAGCCGTTCCAGCGCCAGGCCGCCTACGCGGTAGCCGTCGCGCTGCTGCTCGAGCTGTTGGCGTTGTCACGCGTCAACTTCGCGACGGCCTCGCCCCGGCTGCCCATCGTGCAGTCGTCGTTGACGCCCGTCACCCCCGGCAAGTCGAACGTGCAACAGCTCGCGGAGGCGGTGTTCACTCGCTATCTGCTGGCCTTCGAGGTCACCTCGGTGCTGCTGGTCATCGCCGTCGTTGGTGCGGTGCTGCTGGCCAGGCGGGTCGGCGAGGGACCAGGCTCCGATGTCGACGAACCAGAGGAGATGCTGGAGGTGTCCGCATGAACGCGCTGCTTGGTGTTGCCGACGCACCCCAGACCGTCACGTACAACGCCTACCTGATCGTCGCGGCGCTGCTGTTCATGATCGGCGTCGCCGGCCTGCTCATCCGCCGGAACGTGCTGGTCATGTTCATGTGCGTCGAGCTGATGCTCAACGCCGTCAACCTCACCTTCGTCGCGTTCGCCTCGCACTTCGGCGACCTGAACGGCCAGGTCGCGGTGTTCTTCACGCTCGTGGTCGCAGCAGCAGAGGTCGTCGTCGGCCTCGGCATCATCGTCAGCATCTTCCGCCGCCGCCGTGGCAGTGCCACCGCAGACGACCTGCACCTCATGAAGGGCTGACGCCGCACGCGGGGCCCGGTCGTCGCATACCGTGCTGCGCATGGCCCCACCGGCACAGCACACCTACGACCTGGTCATCGTCGGCATGGGTTCTGGCGGCATGCCGGCCGCGGAGTTCGCCGCATCGCTCGACCTCAGTGTTGCGGTGATCGAGCGTGACCGGGTCGGCGGCGACTGCCTGTGGACGGGCTGCGTCCCATCGAAGGCCCTGTTGGCCAGCGCCAAGGTTGCCCACCACATCCGGACCGCAGCCAACTTCGGCCTGCCCGACATCGAGATGCCACCCATCGACACCAAGCCGGTGTGGGCGCGCCTCAAGGCCGTGCAACAGCGCATCGCAGCCAGCGACGACGACCCTGCACGGTTCGAGAGCCTCGGCCTCGACATCCACCGGGGGAGCGGCCGCCTCGTCGACGGCACGACCGTCGAGGTCACGCCAGCCGACGGGCCCGCATACGACGTCAAGGGGCGCTACGTGCTGATCGCCACCGGCAGCCGCCCCGCCACCATCGACCTCCCCGGGCTGGAAGCGGCCGGCTATCTCACCAGCGAGTCGTTCTTCGAGCTGGACGAGGCGCCGCGCAGTCTCGTGATGATCGGTGGTGGGCCCATCGCCATCGAGCTGTCGCAGGCGCTGCACCGCCTTGGGGTTGCCGTGACCGTGCTGCAACGCGGGCCGGGCATCTTGGTGCGCGATGAGCCGAAGCTGGCGGCGCGGCTCACCGAGCTGCTGGTCGATGAAGGCCTCGACCTGCGCCTCAACGTGGAGACCGTGCGGGTCGAGCTGGCGGATGATGGCAACAAGGTCGTGGTGGCGACAGAGCCGGGGCCAGACGGAGGACGCGTCGAGAGGCGATTCGCGGCAGCTGAGCTGTTCGTCGGGGCAGGGCGCACTCCCAACACCGAGGGCCTCGGGCTCGAAGCACTCGGCATCGAGGTGACGGCCAAAGGCGTGGTGGT
>JAYUDU010000459.1:0-3585 GCA_043739605.1 Acidimicrobiales bacterium
CTACAAGGGCTTCTTCAAGAACGACCCGGTGATGGAGACCGAGCGCGAGGTCGAAGCGACGACCTTCTGGTCTGATGTGGTCGTCGGTCGACCCGAGAACCTCATGACCGGAGTCAGCTTCACGCGCGGCGGCTACCACCGCATCGGCAAGAACGTGACGGCCGGTCTCGGCGGCTACACCGTCCATCGGGCCGGTCACTGGATCTTCGAGGGCACTGGGCTCGGGTACGGCGATGTGCTTGGAGCCAGCGCGACGGTCGTCGGCTACGAGTGCGACGGCTGTGTGTTCACCTACCGCGACGGGCTGCCGTACCCGACCGGTGAAGACGGCACGCCGGCGACGTTCGAGATCCTCGGCACCTGCCCCACCCAGCACTTCACCCGCGAGACCGCGCCCCGTCCGCCCAAGCCGGGCGAGCCGAGTGAACTGGAGTACATCGCTTCTCGGGTGTTCGGCACTCGTGAGCCAGAGGCGATGGAGCGCCTCCGCCACGGCCACGCCGTGCTGGGCGCGTACACCAACGCCGCCGGCGCCACCGTGCTGACATCCGGCTCGACCGACTGGGCCCACGGCCTCGCCGGCCGCGACCCCCAGATCGAGCAGATCACCCGCAACGTCCTGACCCGCCTGGGGTAGGCCAGCGTTCGATTGCACTGCCGTGATGCCTGCGCATCCCGACGGTGTTCAGAGACAACTACCTCGCGGCCCTCAATGGGTTCTCCAACGTCGCGGACCGGGGTGAGCCGCTCATCAGCGTGTTGGACTTCGCGCAGACGTGGACCCACTGCATGGCCTGGTCCACCTATGCGACCGGCCGTGCATCGAGCCACGCGACGAACGCGTTCGAGTCGGCTGCCGTAGCTGAGGCAACGAACCGGCGTCTTCGGCTGCCGTGAGCCGTGCGATGGGCCCCACGTGCTGGTGCTCTCGCTCAGGCGCTGACGTAGGCCCCGAGGTGCTGGCCGGTGAGGGTGGAGCGGTCGGCTACGAGGTCGGCGGGGGTGCCTTCGAAGATGATCGTGCCGCCGTCGTGGCCGGCGCCGGGGCCGAGGTCGACGATCCAGTCGGCGTGAGCCATCACCGCCTGGTGGTGCTCGATCACGATGACCGATTTGCCTGCGTCGACGAGGCGGTCGAGCAGGCCGAGCAGCTGCTCCACATCGGCAAGATGCAGGCCGGTGGTCGGCTCGTCGAGGACGTAGACGCCGCCCTTGTCGCCGAGGTGCGTGGCCAGCTTGAGTCGTTGGCGTTCGCCGCCCGACAGCGTGGTGAGCGGTTGGCCGAGGCTGATGTAGCCGAGCCCGACGTCGGCGAGTCGCACGAGGATGGCGTGCGCAGCCGGCGTGCCCGCCTCGCCTTCGCCGAAGAATCGCTCGGCGTCGCTGACTGACAGGGCGAGCACCTCGGCGATGTTGAGCCCACCGAACCGATACTTCAGCACCGACGCGTCGAATCGCTTGCCCTCGCAGCCCTCACAGGTGGTGGCGACGCCGGCCATCATCGCCAGGTCGGTGTAGATCACGCCGGCGCCGTTGCACACGGGGCACGCGCCCTCGGAGTTGGCGCTGAACAGCGCGGGCTTCACGTCGTTGGCCTTGGCGAACGCCTTGCGGATCGGGTCGAGCAGCCCGGTGTACGTCGCCGGGTTGCTCCGCCGCGAGCCGCGGATCGGGGTCTGGTCGAGCGACATCACGCCGTCCCGCGTGGACACAGAGCCGTGGATGAGCGAACTCTTCCCCGAGCCGGCCACGCCGGTCACCACCACCAGCACACCGAGCGGGATGTCGACATCAACGGACCGCAGGTTGTGGGTGCTGGCGCTGCGCACCTCAAGCAGCCCGGTCGGCGCGCGCACCGACGACTTGAGAGCGGCACGGTCATCGAGATGCTTCCCGGTCAGGGTGCCGCTCGCTCTGAGACCCTCAACGGTGCCCTCGAAGCACACCGCCCCTCCCGCAGCCCCGGCTCCGGGGCCCAGGTCGACGACGTGATCCGCGATGGCGATGACCTCCGGCTTGTGCTCAACGACAAGCACGGTGTTGCCCTTGTCACGCAACTGGAGCAGCAGCTCGTTCATCCGCCCAATGTCGTGGGGGTGCAGCCCGATGGTGGGCTCGTCGAAGACGTACGTGACGTCGGTCAACGCCGACCCGAGGTGGCGGATCATCTTGGTGCGCTGGGCCTCGCCGCCCGAGAGCGTGCCCGCCGGGCGGTCGAGGCTGAGGTAGCCGAGGCCGATCTCGACGAACGAGGCCAGCATGTTCTGCAGCGAGGCCGCCAGCGGAGCCACGGACGGCTCGTCCAGTGCGCGCACCCAACCGGCCAGGTCGCTGATCTGCATGGCGCACGCCTCTGCGATGTTGATGCCCTTGATCTTCGATGACCGGGCACCCGCGCTGAGCCTGGTGCCATCGCAGTCGGGGCACACGCTGAAGGCGACGGCGCGCTCCACGAAGGCGCGGATGTGCGGCTGCATGGCGTCGACGTCCTTGGACAGCATCGACTTCTGGATCTTCGGGATCAGGCCCTCGTAGGTGAGGTTGATGCCGTCGACCTTGATCTTCGTCGGTTCCTTGTAGAGGAGGTCGTCGAGCTCCCTCTTGGTGAACCGCTCGATCGGCTTGTCCGGGTCGAAGAAGCCGCAGCCGGCGAAGATGCGGCCGAACCAGCCGTCCACGCTGTAGCCGGGGATGGTGAGCGCTCCCTCGTTCAGCGACTTGGCGTCGTCGTACAGCGCGGTAAGGTCGATGTCGTTGATGGCACCCCGGCCCTCGCAGCGTGGGCACATGCCACCGGTGATGCTGAAGCTCCGTCGCTCCTTGGTGGTGGTGCCGCCACGCTCTCTCGTGACCGCCCCTGCGCCCGAGATGGAGGCGACGTTGAACGAGTACGCCTGCGGTGGGCCGATGTGCGGCGTGCCGAGTCGGCTGAACAAGATGCGCAGCATCGCGTTGGCGCCGGTTGCAGTGCCGACAGTGGAGCGAGGGTCGGCGCCCATCCTCTGCTGGTCCACGATGATGGCGGTGGTCAGGCCCTCGAGGACGTCGACGTCGGGCCGCGCCAACGTGGGCATGAATCCCTGCGCGAAGGCGCTGTAGGTCTCGTTGATCATCCGCTGCGACTCGGCGGCGATGGTGCTGAACACCAGCGAGCTCTTGCCCGATCCGGAGACTCCGGTGAACACCGTCAGCCGGCGCTTCGGGATCTCGATGCTGATGTCCTTGAGGTTGTTCTCGCGGGCGCCGTGCACGCGGATCACCTCATGGCCGTCCGCAGCGTGGGGCGCAACCGACTGCGGGTCGGCCGTATCGTCCGGCGTCATGCCGACGACGGTACGCCGTCGGGCACGGCCGCCCGACCCGGCGCTGGCTGGTTTCGCGCTCGGTTGTGACCAACGCCTCTGGTCGACCTCTGGGCAAAGGCGCAACATCGCGAGATGCTCCGTACCTCCGTTGCGACGACCACAGTGCACGCATGCGCCGACCGGGTCGCAGACGTGTTGTTCGACGAGCCGTGGCGGTTGATCGCGGATGTCGTGAGCGACGAGGAGCGCAGCTGTGGATCGTTCAGAGCTGCGATTCGAG
>JAYUDU010000460.1:0-3574 GCA_043739605.1 Acidimicrobiales bacterium
GACGACAGTCGGCCGCTGCCTCTGTCAGCTCGTCAAGCTCGAGCGCAACCACAGCCCGCATCTCCTCGTCGGTGAGGACCCTGCGCGCCACCTCGGTCGCACCCTTCGTCACCGTTGCTGGGTCGACCGCCTCTGCGTTTGCGATGGCCGCCAACGCGTTGCGGAGCACTGCGGTCCTCAGCTGATCCTTGGCCTTGCGGGCGATCAGCAGCTGTGCAGACAGGCGGTCACGAAGCATCGACGGCTCGAAGCACGGTGACGGCGTAGTCGGCGGTGGCGGCGTCGAATGGGGCCCGATCCCACGTCGCCCACCGCTCGGCGACGCGGAGGCCCGCGGCGGCGCCATGCGCGTCCAGGTCAGCGACCCCGAAAGCGCGACCGAGGCTGAATCCGGCAACCAGCGCTCCTCCCGGCGCGAGGTGCGCCCCGCACCGCGCCACGACTGCGCCCTCGGTCCCTGGCGCCACGAACAGCAGCACGTTGCCGGCAAGGAGCACAACATCGAACCTCCGCCCGTTGAGGTCGCGGCCATCGGCTGCGAGGGCGGCCAGATCGCGGCACTCCCATGCCATGGATGGCGCCTTCGAGCGGGCGGCGCTGAGCATCGCTTCGTCGATGTCGATGCCCATGACCTCCATTCCGCGGGCGGCAAGCTCGATGCCGATGCGGCCTGTTCCGCAACCGGCATCCAACACCGATGCAGGCCCAGGAGCGAGCGTGCAGACGAAGTCGGCCTCGCCGTGGATCGACTCACCCCGGGCCGCCATGGCCTGCCAGTGCCGGTCGTAGTCGGCACCCTTGGGGGCGGTGGAGGAGGACCAGCGATCAGTCACGCCCCGATCCTGGCCGCTCTACATCTGGTCGGACATCTCGATTGCCTCGGGCGGCGGCGCCGGCGGGGCCACAGGCGCTGCGACGGAGGGCAGATGTGGCCCGATCTGGCCTCCCCGAAGGGCGACCGCTGCGTGGTGCCCGCCTATGTTCTCGATGCGATGAGCGAGTCTCCGGTTCCTTCCACAGAGTGCGAGCAGTGCGGCCGCGACGCCACTGACCTCGAACCGGTGCACCGGGTGTACGTCATCCCAGAGGCGTGGGATCAAGAGGGGAAGGTCACCAAGCTGGCCGAGGTCGAGGTGTGGTGCTTCTCATGCCGAACGCAGTACCCGTGCGACCCGGCCGAGGACACCGCGTCCGCCTAAGCCAAGACGCCTACGGAGGCCCCGCTGCTGTGGTGTCCACGGGCCTCGTGGGGGCGGTGGTCGATGGCGGCGGCGGTGCGCTCGTGGCCGTCGACTTCGTCGTTGACGTCCTGTTCGGCAAGGTGTTGGCCACCACCGACGAGGTCGTGGTGGACCCGCTCGGGCCAGACGTCGTCGTCGAACCGCCCGCACCAGAGGTCGACGTCGACGCGAGCTGCGCCCGCGGTTGCGTCGTCTGGTCGGTGGCAGCATCACGCCCGGACGCCTTGGGCACGGTCGTGCCACCCAGGTCTGGCTTGGCACCGAAATCGCCGGCGGGGACAGATGCGAGCGCCTTGGACATGTAGGCGCTCCACAGCTGCGCCGGCAGTCCTCCGCCGTTGACGGGCTTGGCGCGCACCTTGTCCATCGACCGGGCGCCATCGTCGGGCCAGCCCATCCACACCGCGGTCGTCAACCGGCTCGGCGCGGCCGAATAGCCGACGAACCAGGCGTCGGTGTTGTTCGTCGTCGTGCCCGTCTTGCCGGCGATCGGATGACCAATCACCCGCGCCGCAGTGCCCGTCCCACGCTCTGTGACCTGGCGCAGACACCACGTCACGACGCTGTCCTGCTTGTCGGACAGCACCCGGGTGGAGCGGTACGAACCGTCGTCGAGCACCTCGCCCACGGCGTTGACGACCTTGCGCACGAGCCGAGGCGGGATGCGCTCCCCACCACGAGCAAAGGTCGAGTACGCGGCCGCCATCTCCAGTGGGCTGACCGAGTCGACGCCCAACACCAAGCTGGCGTTCGGCACCAATGGCGACGTCACCCCAAGGTCGTGCGCCATGGTCACGAGCTTGTCCGGTCCGATCGACTGGCCCAGCTGCGCGTAGACGGTGTTGATCGACTCCTTCGTGGCGTCGACGAGGTTGCGCTGGCCGCCGAAGTCTTCGTCGTTGAAGTTGTGAACGACGTAGTCCTTGCCCTGGTCTGCGCCCTTCAGCGTGACGGAGGCGGGCGCAGGAAACGCAGACTCGACCGAGTAGCCCAGCTTTACCGTCTCGGCCAGAAGGAACGGCTTGAATGTCGAGCCGGGCTGACGGCCGGATCCACCGCCGCCGCGACCGGTCGCCAGGTTGACCTGACTCGTGTCGTATCCGCGTCCCCCCACCATGGCCACCACCCGGCCCTGGTCGTCGATCGTCACGACGGCGCCGGCCGGCTCGTTCGGCTTCAGTGCGAGCCGACCAGAGCCATAGACGGTGTCGTACGCGGCCTTCTGCATGGTGAGATCGAGGGTCGTCGTCACCCGGAGCCCGCCGGCCAGGACGGTCTTCTCCCCGTACGCCGCGACCAGGGCGCTCTTGACCGCATCGACCCAGTACTCCACGCCGATGTCGGTGTTCGTCACCGTCGGTGGACGGTCGGCGCGGCGCACGACATATGAGGTGATTGGCGTCGCCTTCACCGTCGCTGCCGTTGCTTCATCCAACGCGCCGGTTGCCACCATGGCGTCCACGACCGAGTCGCGCCGCCGCAGCGCAACCGCGGGGTTCTTGTCGACATCGCCACCCTCAGGCGAGCGGATGAGCGCAGCCAGGTACGCAGCCTCTTGGGGCCCGACCTTGGAGATGTCCTTGGCAAACCAGACGCGGGAGGCGGCCTTCACGCCGTAGGCGCCGCGCCCGAAGTAGATCGTGTTGAGGTAGCGCTCGAGGATCTGGTCCTTCGACAGCTTCTGCTCGAGCTTGACCGCCAGCACGGCCTCTCGCACCTTGCGCGCCGCGGTGCGGTCACGCCCGACGTAGGCGTTCTTCACGTACTGCTGGGTGATGGTCGAGCCACCCTGGCGCGACCCCTTGCTACGCAGATCCGTGAGGAGCGCCCGAGCGATGCCCAGTGGATCGACCCCCTTGTGTCGATAGAACGACCGGTCCTCTGCTGCGATGACGGCCTGCTGCACGACCGGCGGCACCTCGTCGAGGCGCGCAGAGGTGCGGTCGATGCCGCCATCGAGGCTGGCCAACCGAGTGGTGCCGTCGCTCGCATAGAGAACCGTCGTCTGCGCGGGCAGGACGTCTGGCGGCAGCTTCACGGTCGAGGCGTAGACGAACAGCGCGACGAGGCCGATGGCCGTACCCGCCAGCCCGACGATGGTGCCCCAGAGGAGGAGCCGCTTCAAGCGTCGTCTGCGGGGTCGCACTGGTTGCGTCGCCGCCGGCTGCGGGTTGCGACGACCGCCCCCGCGTCCGGGCCGATCAGCCGATCGTCGGCGAGGCGAAGCCACGGGTCATCAACCGTACTGGCCACCCCGCCGCCAACCCCGCCACCCCACCCAGTCGACGCGGGCGGCGCCTCACGCGCCACTCAGTCAGTCACTCGGTTGCCGG
>JAYUDU010000461.1:0-9070 GCA_043739605.1 Acidimicrobiales bacterium
ACCAGGAACGGGCGACCGTCAGCGCCTTCGGCTCGCAGGACTGGTATCGCTTGGCGGCGGCGAGCTCGTCAGGTCGTTCGGCCGGCGGCGCTACCGTCGCAGGCATGGCGACCGGCGATGGCGTGGAGATCGAGGCCGCCGGCCAGACGATCACCATCTCCAGTCCAGACAAGGTGCTGTTCTCCGAACGGGGAGACACAAAGCTGAACCTCGCCCGCTACTACCAAGCGGTCGAGGGTCCGGCGCTGGCGGCGATGGGCGGACGACCCGTCCTCATGCAACGCTTCCCCAACGGCGCGCAAGGCTCGTCGTTCTTCCAGAAGCGAGTGCCGGAGAAGCGGCCCGACTGGTTGCAAACCGCCACCGTCTCGACGCCCAACGGCACCACGTCTGAGGCGCTCGTCATCGCCGACCTCGCCCACATCCTGTGGGCGGTCAACCTCGCGTGCCTCGGCTTCCATGTGTGGCCGACGCGCGCCGCGGACCCCGAACACGCAGACGAGCTGCGCATCGATCTCGACCCGACCCCAGGCGTCGACTTCACCATGTTGCGCGACGCGGCGTGGGAGGTCAAGGCGCTGCTCGACGGTCTCGGCGTGATGTCGATGCCGAAGACCACCGGCAACAAGGGCATCCACATCTACGTGCGGTTGCAATCGCTGTGGACCTCGTACCAGGTGCGTGCGGCGGCCGTTGCGGTAGCGCGTGAGCTTGAGCGGCGGCGACCAGAGCTCATCACCGCGGCGTGGTGGAAGGAGGAGCGCGGCACCCGGGTGTTCGTCGACTTCAACCAGAACGCTCCGCACAAGACGATCTTCGGGGCGTGGTCTGTGCGCTCCCGCGCTGGCGCGCAGGTGTCGACGCCCTTCGCGTGGGACGAGCTCGACACGATCGAGATCGACGCGCTCACCATCGCGACCGTGCCGGCTCGTGTTGCAACGCTCGGCGATCCGTGGGCATCGATGGACGCGGCACCGCAGTCGCTCGAGCCGTTGCTCGCGCTCGCTGCGGCCGGCCAGGCCGCGGGTCTCATGGACGCTCCGTGGCCACCCGTCTACCCCAAGATGCCTGGCGAGCCACCTCGCGTTGCGCCGAGTCGAGCCAAGAAGCCACCCGCCGAAACCTGAGCAAGACCCTCAGGCCGGGCCGTTGTCGGCGAAGCGCTCGTGGTGGCGTATGACTTCGTCGACGATGAAGCGGAGGAACTTTTCGCTGAACGCCGGGTCGAGGTCGGCCAGCTCCGCAAGGGCACGAAGCCGCTCGACCTGCTCGGCCTCGCGGCCCGGGTCGCTCGGCGGCATGCCGTTGGCGGCCTTGAAGACCCCGACCTTCTTGGTGATCTTGAAACGCTCCGCCAGCATGAACACGAGCGCGGCGTCGATGTTGTCGATGCTCTGGCGGTAGTCGGTCAGCTGGTCTGCGTCCACGCACCGAACCCTATGGGCGCGCGCGCCGTCCTGCGCCGAACCACCCACCACCACCACCAACATGCCGGCCAGCAACGCGAGCCAACCGGACCAGATGGCAACCTGGATGGCGAGCGGGCCTAGCTCCGGGATGGTCGTCCCTGCTGATCTCGGCCGAAGACACCGTCAGGCAGCACCGCTGAGTGCCGCAGCCGACGACCGCCGAGGAGGAGGAGCCCGCCGAGCGCCAGGAGCCACAAGCCCAGGGCGGCCAGCGGCCACGGATGCGCGCTGTCGTCTGCTGCTGCCGCGCCGGGGCGCGATTCGCAGCGCCTGGGTGAGGGCGCCGATGATCGCGAGCGCACTCACGGCCTTGACGACGGATTGGGTGCGCGCGTGGGTGTTCGCCATGACCGCCCACAGTGCTCGCTCTGTGTCACCGCGGTATGGGCCATCTGACCCATTCGACCGCACTTCGTGTCCGAGATGTCCGATTCCCACTTCGGGGCCCACGCACGGGATGCAATGTGCCGTCACGGTGGGCACCGCGGCGCCTTGACAACGGCGCGCTCAGGTTTCACGTACACTGGCCAACGCATGGCGGTACAACGGGAGTGGCTCGAGAAGGACTACTACAAGGTCCTCGGCGTCGACCAAGGCGCAACAGACGCTGTCGTCACCAAGGCCTACCGCTCGTTGGCCAAGCGCCTGCACCCAGACGCAAACCCCGGCGATGCCAAGGCGGAGGAGCGCTTCAAGGAGGTGTCCGCTGCGTACGACGTCCTCGGCGACGCAACGAAGCGGCGCGAGTACGACGAGGCCAGACGACTCGGCGCCTCCCGCGGCGGGGCTGGCGGTTTCGGCTCCCCCGGCGGTGGTGGACCGGGCTTCCGCGTTGACGACCTCAGCAACCTGTTCGGCGATGCCTTCAGCCGCGGCGGCAGGGGCACAGGACGCCGCACAGCGGGCGGACCTCAGCGCGGCGAAGACCTTGACACGGAGCTGCATCTGTCGTTCCGCGAGGCGATCGACGGTATCGAGACTGCGGTGCACCTCACCAGCGACGCCGCGTGCGAGACGTGCGACGGCACGGGCGCGGCGCCCGGCACCAGCCCGGTCATCTGCAGCCAGTGCGGCGGGCGCGGCGTCAACGACGACAACCAGGGCCTGTTCGGGTTCTCGCGGCCATGCAACACCTGCAAGGGAACCGGCATGCGGGTCGAGACACCATGCAAGAGCTGCGTCGGGTCCGGCATCGAACGCAGGCCGCGGCGCATCAAGGTTCGCGTCCAACCCGGGGCCGTCGACGGCCAGCGGCTGCGCTTCAAGCAGCGGGGCGGCGCGGGCCTCAACGGCGGTCCCCCCGGGGATCTCTATGTAACAGTCAAGGTCGCCACCGATGCGAGGTTCGGCCGGACCGCCAACGACCTCACCCTCGTGGCTCCGATCACCTTCCCCGAGGCGTGTCTTGGAGCCTCAGTCACCGTGCCAACCCTCGACAATCCCGTCACGCTGAAGATCCCACCGGGCACGCGCTCTGGTCGAACCTTCAGGGTTCGTGGGCGCGGCATCGCAGCAGGGTCGCGACGGGGCGATCTGTTGATCACGGTTGAGGTCGCGGTACCGACCACCCTGACGGAGGCGCAACGGGCCGCTGTCGAGGCCCTCGCCACCGCCACGACAGACAACCCTCGACAACATCTCGGTGATGACGGGTGACGACAGACCGACCGAGCGGGCCGAGCGTCCGGCTCCGCGCCGTCTACGTCATCTCCGTCGCGGCAGAGCTCGCCGGCGTGCACCCGCAGACCTTGCGGATCTACGAGCGCAAGGGACTCGTCGACCCTGCTCGCACGGCAGGCGGCAGCAGGCGATACTCCGACGTCGACATCGAGCGCCTCCGCCGCATCCTCGACCTCACCAACGCAGGTCTCAACCTCGAAGGTGTACGTCGGGTGATGCAGCTCGAGGACGACAACCGTCGGCTCACAGACGAGCTCGCCGAGGCCAGGGCGGAGCGCGACGTGGCGGTGGAACAGACGCACCGTCACTACCGACGCGACCTGGTGCCGTTGCGGCAGAGCCCGGCCCGATATCAGACTCCGCGCGGGTAGAGCCGCAACAGCCTTCGAGGCGCGTTGCACCTGCGCTGCAACATGTGCAACAGTGTCACCACGGCCGGTGCCGAGGCTGCAACGCCCCAGAGTGACGCAGATGGGTCGGATCTAGCAGCATCACAATCCCTTGAAACTGGCTGAAAACCAGCAGAGTGCCCATCAGGCATCCGACGGAATCACTTGATCTCGCCGCCGATGCGAGTATGGTCCGGGCCGCATGACGACACGACCTTGGGGTTCGCCGGACGCAGCACGCGCCGGCCACCACCACGATGCGTCGTTCGTCGCGCCCCGAAGGCGCCGCGGCGCCGCCCTGGTTGGCCTGGCCGGACTCGGTGGTGGCCTCGCAGCTGGATTCTTCGGTGGGGCCCAGCCGGCGAGCGCAGCGACCACCACCGCTGCCGCAGTCGCGGCCCCCATCGTCATCGTCCAGCCAGCGGCCCCCGCCGCCGAGGCGGTGCCCTTCCCCGGGCGCCTGCTCGGTCTGCGGAACGTGGGTGACGACGTTCGACAGTTCCAGACCTTCCTCATGAGCAAAGGCCTCATGGTCAAGGCCGACGGCATCTTCGGCCCCCGCACAGCCCGAGCCGTGCGGACGTTCCAGCGCCGCAACGGCCTCACCGCCGACGGCATCGTCGGACCCTCAACCTGGGCCAAGGGCCCGGGCGGCGGCACGACAGCCGCGCCTGCGCCTGCAGTACCTGCGCCGGCTCCGCCGCCGAAGCCCGCCACCACGCCGTCTACCACCGCACCCTCGACAACGTCGACCACGCGCGTCACTACGACGATCGTTCAACCCTCGACCATCAAAGCGGTCGCCACGACCGTGACGACGGCCGCACCAACGACAACGCAGACAACGTCTACGACCAAGGCCTCAACCACAACGACCAAGGCTTCGACGTCGTCCACCCCATCGACCGTCACACCCTCGACTGCGGCCCAACCCTCGACCACGAAGGCGGCGGGAGCAGCGAGCTCAGCACCCTCGACCTCGGCGGGCTCGACGTCAACGACAAAAGCACCGACGCAGGTCGCTGCTCCCAAGACGAAGAAGAGCAGTTCCGCAGGCGTGTGGATCGTGGCGCTGGTCACCCTCGCCCTCATCGCCGCCATCGTGCTCGTCTCCCTCGGCGGCAAGAAGAAGCCTGCAACGGCGGGCGCCCGTCCGATTCCCGCCCGCGGGCCGCCGGCCAAGGCCGCAACGAAGGTGAGCAAGGCCGCTGGCGCCTCGAAGGCGGCCGCGTCGCCGACCACTCCCCCGGCCGGCACAGCTTCAGCCACCAGCGGCACAGCTTCAGCCGCCAGCGCCATCAAGCCTGACGCCAGCGCCATCAAGCCTGACGCCGGGGGCCCCAAGTCACCGGGAGCCGCGAAGGCGCCGGGCAAGGCCGCGCCGGGCCGCGGCACGCCGCCACCACCCCCCAGCCGACCCAAGGGCAAGGGTCGCTGACCCGACTCTCCCCAGTGGTGGGTTCTCGACGGTTCGCCGCTCGGCTCGTGTTGCTGACTGTCGCTCTTGGCCAGACGACGGGTTGCTCCTCCGCTGCCTCTCCTACGTTGGCCCAGCTGGGCGGGTCACCGCTCCTCGCATCATTCGCCGGGGAGACCGTCCTCACCACGTTCCGCGTGCAACCCCGCCGCATGAAGGTTGGAGCGCCAGGACGCGATGGGGTCATCGAGCGAGTCGTCGCGCTGAGCACGACACCGGATGCAACGGCCGATGAGGTCCAGCGCCGTCAGCCAGGGCTCAGCCGCATCGCGATCGGCTCGGCTTCGTCTGCGTCCATCGAGCTGCGGGGAAAGTTGGCCAACGGTGGCCGCGTCGTGGTCGGGGTGCGCCTCGGCGAGCCGCGACCTCTCTACGTCGCCCTCGACGCTCTCGCAGCGTTCCCGCCATCGGCGACGACGTCGGTTGTGGTCACACTGATCAGCCCGCAGTGAACGGCCGAGCGTCGCTCGCCCGAGCGTGAGCCAACACCGCCGCGATTGCAGCCGCGTCGAGCATCACAACGGTGACCGTTCCCGGGTCGACCTCGGTGTGGCCGGCGTCGTGCACCTCCACCAGTGCGGAACGCCGAAGAGCTGGCCACTCGGCTGGAGTCGCCGTTGCAACATCCATGGGCCAGCCGGCCGCGGCCCACGCACCAACACCATCGGGCAATTGCAACAGCCGGTCGGCGAGCTGCGCGCCATGGCCGACCTGCGCCATCGCCTTGCCCGTGGACATCGCTACGGGCGCCAGCACCGCCACGAGACGGTCCGGTGTTGCAACACCATTCCTTGATGTTGCCACGCGCCGCAGTTCGAGGTCGCGAACCGAGGGAGCAGGCCCAAGATCAAGCCCACCAACCTGGAGCGGGTCGATGTGGGCTGGAGTCTCAGATCGACGAGTTGGAGGCAGCGCGGCGACCTCCGCCCCGCCGCATCGCACCACGACGACGTCGCTACCGGCGACGACGCGTTGCCACGCCGCACCACGCGCCCTGCGCGCCACCTTGCGGATGGACAGACCCTCCCACGCGGTCATCGCCTCTGCCCATGAACCCTCGGGCTGGGCGCGGACGTCGTGAAGAAGTGTCACCACGGCGCGCCCCGCCGCGGTGAGCACATCCGCCACCGGCGGAGGCCCGACCGGCGGCCGCTCGACCCTCGCGACGAGGTGGAGGACCCACGGGTCTTCCGTTCCATCGATCGCTGCAGCCGCATCCTCGGTCTCGTCCGTCACAGGGACAGCATCGACCATCCGCAGCGCCTCCGAGACATGCTCGAAGTTGCTATGATGTCACTCAAGTTCCCTGCCTGTTGCCCCTTAGGGCAAGCGGCCGCACGCAACCCACGAGAAGGGGGTCCCATCGGTGGCACTCGACCCGAACACGTTCACCATGAAGACCACGGAGGCCGTCAACGCCGCCGTCACGTCGAGCCAGGCGCAGAGCCATCCGGAGGTGACGCCAGAGCACCTGCTGGTCGCGCTGTTGGGCCAGGAGGGCACCGTCACGCTGCCGGTCCTCCAGAAGGTGGGGGTGCAGCCGAGCGCCCTCCGCAAGAAGCTCGAGGAGAAGCTCGGCAAGCTCCCGCGCACCTACGGCAACAGCGGCGACGCCACGATGAGCCGGTCGTTCCGTGATGCACTCGCCCGCGCCGAGACCGAGCGTGTCGACCTCCAAGACCAGTTCCTCTCCGTCGAGCACCTCCTCCTCGCGCTGGCCGACCTCGTCGGCGTCACCCGCGCCGAGCTCGCCCAGGCGCTCGCCGATGTGCGCGGCACGCACAAGGTCACGTCGCAGAACCCGGAGGACCAGTACCAGTCGCTCGAGAAGTACGGCCGCGACCTCACCGAGGATGCCCGCAAGGGGTCCATCGACCCGGTCATCGGCCGGGACGAGGAGATCCGCCGCGTCATCCAGGTGCTGTCGAGGCGAACGAAGAACAACCCGGTGCTGATCGGCGAGCCGGGTGTCGGCAAGACCGCGATCGTCGAGGGGTTGGCCCGCCGCATCGTCGAGGGCGACGTGCCAGAGGGGCTCAAGGACAAGAAGCTCATCAGCCTCGACCTCGCCGCCATGGTCGCCGGCTCGAAGTATCGGGGCGAGTTCGAGGACCGGCTGAAGGCGGTGCTCAAGGAGATCGAGGACTCCAACGGGCAGGTCATCACCTTCATCGATGAGCTGCACACCGTGGTGGGGGCGGGCGCGGCGGAAGGTGCGATGGACGCCGGTCAGATGCTGAAGCCGCTCCTCGCCCGCGGCAAGCTGCGCATGATCGGCGCCACCACCCTCGACGAGTACCGCAAGCACATCGAGAAGGACGCCGCGCTCGAACGGCGCTTCCAGCAGGTGTACGTCCCGCCACCCAGCGTCGAGGACACCATCGGCATCCTGCGCGGCCTCAAGGAGCGCTACGAGGTCCACCACGGCGTGCGCATCCAGGATGCCGCCATCGTCGCGGCGTCGGTGCTGTCCGACCGGTACATCACCAGCCGGTTCCTGCCGGACAAGGCCATCGACCTCATCGACGAGTCGGCCAGCCGGCTTCGCATCGCCATCGACTCGATGCCCCTCGAGATCGACGTGGTCGAGCGGCGCATCCGCCAGCTGGAGATCGAGCGCCTCGCGCTGTCCAAGGAGACCGATGCCGTCTCCGCAGAGCGGCTCGCCAAGCTGGAGCGCGAGCTCGCCGATCTCACCGAACGCAAGGACGCGCTCGTCGCTCGCTGGCAGAACGAGAAGGATGCCATCGGTCGCATCCGCGAGCTGAAGAGCGCCCTCGAGACCAAGCGCACCGAGGCCGACCGCCTCGAGCGCGACGCTGACTACGGCGGGGCGTCAGCCATCCGCTTCGGCGAGGTGCCCCAGATCGAGACCCAGATCGCCACCGCCACCGAGGCGTTGGCCGTGCTGCAGGTCGACGGCGCGATGCTGAAGGAAGAGGTCGACGCCGAGGATGTGGCGCAGGTCGTCTCGAAGTGGACGGGTGTCCCTGCCACCCGGCTGCTCGAAGGCGAGATGGCGAAGCTCGTCCGGCTGGAGGAGGTGCTCCACGAGCGGGTCGTGGGCCAGGACGAGGCCGTCGAGTCCGTGGCCAACGCCATCCGTCGCAGCCGCGCCGGCCTGTCCGACCCGCACCGGCCCATCGGCTCCTTCCTGTTCCTCGGGCCCACCGGTGTCGGCAAGACCGAACTGGCCAAGAGCCTCGCCGTCTTCATGTTCGACGACGAGCGGGCGATGGTGCGCATCGACATGTCCGAGTACATGGAGAAGCACTCGGTCGCTCGACTCATCGGCGCTCCTCCTGGCTACATTGGGTACGAAGAGGGCGGACAGCTGACCGAAGCCGTTCGTCGACGCCCCTATGCGGTCGTCCTGCTCGACGAGGTCGAGAAGGCTCACCCCGACGTGTTCAACGTGTTGTTGCAGCTGCTCGACGACGGCCGCCTCACCGACAGCCAGGGCAGAACCGTCGACTTCACGAACGTCGTGCTCATCATGACGTCGAACATTCCCGGCGAGCCGCGCGACCACTTCCGACCGGAGTTCATCAACCGCATCGACGACATCGTCCGGTTCCGCTCATTGACGCAATCCGACATGGCACCGATCGTGCGCATCCAGCTGAAGTTCCTGGAAGACCGGCTCGCCGCTCGCCGCCTCGGGCTCGACGTCACCGATGCCGGTCTCGCCTGGTTGGCGGCCAACGGCTACGACGCGGTCTACGGGGCCCGCCCCCTGAAGCGCCTCATCCAGAAGGCCATTGGCGACGAGCTGGCCAAGCTGCTGCTCACCGGCGCGTTCCCGGAGGGCTCTACCGTCAGGGTCGACGCCGCCGCCGACGGCGAATCGCTCACCCTCCGGTGCATGGCGGCGCCGGCCGACGACGACCCAGAGGTCGTGGGCGAGCTGGGTGCCAGCGACGACGAGGTCGCCGACGGCGAGGTCATCACCGCCTGATCTCCCGCTCGGGCGGCCCGGATCGGCCGTACGATGCATCGCATGGAGTCGACCGCTCGCCTCACCACGCGGTCGCGATCCATCGAGGATCTCGTCA
>JAYUDU010000462.1:0-9062 GCA_043739605.1 Acidimicrobiales bacterium
CCGGACGACTGGTACAGCGCGATGGCTTCGGGCTGCATCGTGCCCGTCTCAAGCACCACCCGCGCGTAACCAAGCCGCGCCGCCTCGGCCTCGAGCGCGGCGAGGATGCCTCGCGCCACGCCGCGCCCTCTGGCGTCCGGAGCTACGTACATCCGCTTGATCTCGGCGGTCCGCGGGATATCGGGGAAGTCGGAGGTCGTCGTGTCCGGGCGGAGCGCTCCGCAGCCGACGTCGATCCCGTCGAGGCGGCCCACCAAGAACGCCCCGCGCGGCGCCGACACCATGTCCGCCGTGACCGCGACCAGTGACACGTCGATCACGCCGTCGTAGTCATCGTCAGAGCCGTAGCGAACCTCGATGTCTGCGGCCAGCGCTTCGACGAGGACTTGCGATGACCGATCGTCGAACGATCGGGCGACGACGTCAAGCGGCGTCACGCAATCGCGACGGAGTGGGAGCGGAGCAACCCTTCGACGTGGCCCAGCAGGCCGTCGCCGGCGGTGACACACCGTTGGTACAGCGCCTCGAAGTCGCGGTCGGTGCCGCCGTAGGGGTCGGGGATCTCCGTCTCGCCCGCGGCGACCGCCTCGGGGTCGAACGATCCGAACAACACGATCCTGGCTCGCTCGGCCTCGTTGCAGCACAAGCCCCGACGGAGGTCGTTCAGGTTCTGGTCGTCCATCGCCAACATGAGGTCGAATCGGCGGAGATCATCGGGGCCGACCTGACGCGCCCGATGCGTGATGGGCGTTCCATGGCGCTCCCCCGTGGCCCGCGACTTCGGATGGGCGCGATCTCCGATGTGCCACCCGCCCGTTCCGGCGGAATCGACGGCGACGATGCCCGCCAGGCCGCGGTCGCGCAGACGTCCGGCGACCACCGCCTCCGCCATCGGCGACCGGCAGATGTTGCCCAGGCAGACGAACAGAAGCCGGATGCGGGGCCCCTCCTCCGCCTCTTCGGCCACCTCGGCCACTGCGACCCGACCCGACTTGCGCTCAAAGCTGCCCACGAGGACCAGCCTCCCACGCGGTGCCGCGGAATGGGTCGATAGACCTACCCCGTCCTCGTTGTGAACGAGCTGTGGGAGCCGGCGGAGGGACCCCAGCTACGCAGTGGCGAGCGAACCGGGGGTGCTCGGGAGAACGACGAAGTCGCGGAGCTGGCCAAGGCTTGCCGGCTCGAGCCTGGCCCGGATGCGCACGCCGTCGGTGTCATGCACCTCGGACAGCACCTCACCCTCACGATGCACCGATGCGATGGCGTCGCCCCGCTCCCACGGGATGAGAAGCTCAGTGATGACGGCGAGCGCCCGCAGACGGTCACCGATCGCCGCCAACACGGTCGAGGCGCCGGCACCGGTCAACGCTGAACACATCACCGCGCCCGGGTGATGGGCGACAAGGGAGGCGGCGACATCCGGCGCCGCGTCGGCCTTGTTGACCACGATGAGATCCGGAACCGTGCCCGCACCGATCTCGTCGAGAACCTCGCGAACCGCCGCCATCTGGGCCATCGGGTCGGCCGCAGATGCGTCGACGACGTGCACCAACAGATCGGACTCGGCGACGACCTCTAGCGTGCTCTTGAACGCCGCGACCAACTGGTGCGGCAGCTTCTTGACGAAGCCAACGGTGTCCGAGAGCAGCAATGACTCTCCGCCTGGCATGTCCAGCCTGCGGGTGCGTGGATCGAGGGTGGCGAAGAGGCGGTTTTCGACGAGCACCCCGGCGTCGGTCAGGCGATTGAGCAAGGTCGACTTGCCAGCGTTGGTGTAGCCGACCAGCGACACGCTGCGGATGCGGGCCCGACCCCGCTGCTTGCGCTGGTTGCGGCGCGTCCGGCCCAGCTCTGACAGGTTGCGCTCCAGTCGGGTGATCCGCTCCAGCATGCGCCGCCGGTCGACCTCCAGCTTGGTTTCGCCGAGGCCGCGGTTGCCGATGCCCGTGCCACCACGCTGCTGGTCCAGGCCCGTGCGCCTGCCGCGCATCCTCGGCAGCCGATACCGCAAGAGGGCGAGCTCGACCTGATCACGCCCCTCTTGGGTGCGAGCGTTCTGGGCGAAGATGTCGAGGATCACGGCGGTTCGGTCGATGGCCGTGCGACCGAGGATCTTCTCGAGGTTCCGCTGCTGGGCAGGCGACAGCTCGTCGTCGAACACCACGGTGTCGGCGTCGATGGCGAGCGAGAGCTCGTGCAGCTCCTCCGCCTTGCCCGACCCGATGAAGGTCGAGGCGTCCGGCTTGTCCTTGCGCTGGACGACGCGGGCGTGCACGTCGGCACCGGCGGTGTCGACGAGCTGCTCCAGCTCGTCGAGGTCGGCGTCGACCTGCTCGGGCGTATCGCCCTTGCCCACCACGCCGACCAGCACGATCTTCTCCCGGACGGACCGGTCGATGAGCTGTTCGGGACGGTGGGCGTCGGTCATGTGGCCTCCCCCGGTCGGCGCACCCTGCGTCGAACGGCTGGCTCCAGCGTGCCACGCCGCCCCGCTGACCGGGGACCAGTTTCCGGATGGGTGCAGACGGGCAGGCGCCGCAAGGGCGTTCTTTGGTCATTGGGCAACAAGAAACGCGCCCAATGACCAAAGAACGGCGAAACGGCTGAGGCGGGCGTCGCTGCCGTCAGGTGAGGGGAGGGGCTCCGAGGAGGCGGTGGGCCTCGGCGACGTCGCCGCGGCTACCGATGAAGAGCGGCGTGCGCTGGTGCAGCTCCTCTGGAGTGATGTCGAGGATGGGGCCCATCCCATTCGTGGCGGCGCCGCCGGCCCGCTCCATGACCCACGCCAAAGGCGCGTTCTCATACAAGAGTCGCAGCTTCCCGTTTGGCTTGTCGGTTGTCGCAGGATACATGTAGATACCGCCCTTCAACAGGGTGCGATGGACGTCGGCGACGAGTGCCCCGGCGTAGCGCGCCTGGCGTGTTCCGCAGGTCGATTCCTGACGACGGAACGACGCCACCATCGAGACCGTGGTTGCATCCCAGCCTGCCTCGTTCGCCTCGTTGACTGAGTAGGTGCCAACACCTTCGGGCACCCGTATGTCTGGGTGCGTCAGGAAGAAGGTTCCAATAGAGCGATCGAGCGTGAACCCATTGACCTTGCCGCCGACCGTGTACACGAACATCGTGCTCGGGCCATACAACACATAGCCGGACGCAACCAGGTCACGGCCAGGTTGCAAGAAGTCGACAAGCGAAGCCGACTCTCCCGCGCGGCCGGATGGACGACGGTAGATGCCAAAGATGGTGCCCATCGCCCCGTCAACGTCGACGTTGCTTGAGCCATCGAGCGGGTCGATGGTGAGCACGTACTTGCCATGTTCGGAGCCAGCCATCGCGTACACGTCTTCCATCTCCTCGCTCCCGATGCCGGCGATCATCGGTGCGCGGTCCATCACCTGGTTGAAGATGTCGTTGCTGATGATGTCGAGCTCGCGGACCTTCTCATCCTGCACGTTGGTCGTGCCCGTGTAGCCGAGCTTGCCCACGAATCCGGCACGCATGATCTCGCTGGCCAGCATGCGGGAGGCCAGGCTGATCCGGTTGAGCACGGTGGACAGATCGCCGCTCGCTCCGGACTGTGCCTGGTCGCGGAAGAACTGCTCGCTCAGGGTGAGACCGGTGGACATGCCCGTCAATCTAGGAGGTCGGTACCGCCACGTCGGCGACGAACACCGCGGGCCCGATGAGGCCGGGCGTTGGTCCCGACAGGTCGACCACGACCGCGCCGCCGGGGTTGCGCACCTCGACCCGGGGACCCGTGACGATGCCCTCGCTCACTGCGACGACGGCGGCGGCGGCGGATCCGGTGCCGCACGCCTGGGTCTCGCCTGCCCCGCGTTCGTGCACCCGCAAGACGAGGGTGTCTGGCTTTGCTGGAACGGCCGCGATCCACTCGACGTTGCGGTCGAGCGCAACTCCCGCCATCGACACCGCGGCGACGTCGGCGGGCGTCGCGAGCAGCACGACGAGGTGCGGGTTGCCGGCAGTCGCCACAACACCGTGTTGCGTCCGCTCGACGATGACGACCTCACCCATCTCAACCCGCATCGTCGCAGCCGCCGTCGTCCCACTCTCCCAGTCGAGCGGGCGCGCCCCGACCGATGTCATCACCATCAGGCGGGACACATCACCCGGCCACCAGCCAGAGCGACGCGCCGCGAGACCGAGACAACGTATTCCATTGCCACTCATCTCTGCTTCCGAACCATCTGCATTGAAAAGATGAAACGAGATAGATCCATCGCTTGTCCGTCGCGACGAGATCAGCCCGTCGGCCCCAACGCCGGTGTGGCGGTCGCACAGGCGGCGCGCATCGTCCGATGTGGGGGCGGCAGCTTCGGAGGAGAGCAGGGCAACAAGAAAGTCGTTGCCGAGCCCGTGCAGCTTCTGGAGGTGCATGACGCCTGTCATCTTCGCGTGTCATCTTCGCGTGTCAACGCACGCCGCGGGGACGAAGCTGGAGACTGATCCGCGCACCGCATGGCCGAGCGGTCTTGGGGACGGCGTGCTCCCACGTGCGCTGACACGTGCCGCCCATCACCAGCAGATCGCCATGACCGAGCACGAAACCGACCGATGCGCCCCCGCCTCGGGGCCGCAGCGCAAGCCGACGATCGGCTCCGAGGGAGACGATCGCCACCATGGTGTCCTCCGTGCGAGCGCGACCGATGGTGTCGCCGTGCCAGGCGACCGAGTCGCGGCCGTCGCGGTACAGGCAGCAGCCGACGGTGGTGAACGGCTCGCCGAGCTCGTCTGCGTGATGGGTCGAGAGCACCGTGAGCGCGGTCCTCAGGATCGGATGCGGAAGAGTTGCCCCGCGCCCGAAGAACGCGGTCAGCCTGGGGACGTCGACGAAGCGGTCGTACATTCGGCGCCGCTCAGCTTGCCACGAGACACCACCTTCGACCGCACCGAACACCTCGTCGGCGCTGACGACCCATCTTGGCCGCACCTCGACCCACGCCCCTCGGCCAAGGTCGATGCGCGCGCACGTCGAGAGCGAGCGCAGCGCGGGCTCGCCGGCCTCGGCCTCGACGTCGAACAGGCTCGGCTGCATCACGACTGACACGGCTGCCATGATAGCGGGGTCGAACACCCGTTCGGGTGGAGACCCAACGGGGCGGCGGCCCATCGTGCGGCGTGCGCCACAGCGAGGAAGAGGATGATCTCGCCTGCGTCGACGCGTGTTCACATCGCGCCCCTCGGTGCCATCCCCGCTGCGATGGAGCGACACGACATCGACGGGCTCCGCCGAAGAGCGGACCCCGATCGCACCGACACGCCGGGCCGAGCGTCTCTGGGAGCCCCTCTTTCACCCAGCCTGCGGCGCCCATGCCTGAACGAGCTTCGGCACAGCCACCCCAACGGGATCTGCGGCCACCGCGGCTGAGACGACCGGCGCTGCGTCGCCGCCGATCCAGTACGTGCGCGGGTCGCGACGAAACCAACGGCGCTGGCGCCGGGCGAAGCGCTTGGTGTTCGCCACGTCCTCGGCCATGCACTCGGCGAGAGGTGCGTCGTCCTCGATGTGAGGGATCAGCTCCTTGTAGCCAAGTGCGATGCGGCAGGTGCGCGAGAGCCCGCCGGGACGGGACAGCAGCGCTCGCAGCTCGTCGACGAGGCCGGCCTCGACCTCCGCCGCAACCCTGCACTCGATGCGCGCATCGAGGACGTCGAGGCTGGGCCACAATCCCGCGACGTGCCATCGGGGGTTGGCGGGGTAGCTGTCGACCCCACCACCGAAGCTGGAGAACGGCTGCCCGGACCCCAAGCACACCTCGAGGGCGCGCACGATGCGGCGGCGGTTGCTTGGCTCCATCTTGGTGGCGGCGTGAGGGTCGAGTGCGGCGAGCTGGGCGTGCAACTCCGCCGCCGTTCTGGGGTCGGCGTCCAGCTGCGCCCGCACGTCGGCGAACGAGCCGGGCAGGGTCCACTCATCCACGAGTGCTTGCACGTACATGCCGGTGCCGCCAACGACGAGTGCACGATGGCCGCGAGCCTCAATCGCCGCGACGCTGCGACGCGCCTCACCCAGCCACAACCCGAGGCCAGACTCGACCGACGGGTCGACGAACCCGATGGCGTGATGTGGCACGCCTCGCTGTTCTTCGAGCGTTGGCGCAGCCGTCCCGATCGTCGTCCCCGCGTAGACCATCATCGCGTCGGCCGACACGATCTCAACCGCCGGGCCCCTCGCGCTGAGAGCGAGCGCGAGTGCGACGGAGACCGCCGTCTTGCCACTGGCCGTGGGACCAACCAGCGCGAGGTGCGCTTCGCTCATGCGCGCCGCAGCAGCGACTCGGCACGACCACTGGTGCGCCGGTAGATGCCGTCGGTGGTGCGCACCACCAGCTTGGCCGCGACCATCTCCCGGCGAAGGGTCGCCACGTCGTCGTGGGTGGCGCGCAGCACCTCGGAGATCTCGCGCTCGGTGTAAGTGCGATCCGGATCGAGTACCGCCGCAAGATGGCGGAGCACTGCAAGCCGCTTCGCACGGGGTGCGGGCAGCGACACGAGCCGCCCGTCAGCGTCGAAGAACTGGGCGATGCCGGCGCGGGCGAGCGGACCCTGGTCGCGCTGGTTGGAGCGCTGCTCCAACCATGCGACGAGCTGTGCTCTGTCGACCCGCCACTCCTTCCCGATCCGGTAGCCGGGGATCTCGCCGGCCTGCAGCTTGCGTTGGATGACCTGCAGGTTCATCCGCAGCAGTTCTGCCACCTCCCCTGCAGTGAGCAGGTCGATTGCATCCGTCGACATCATTGTCTGCATGATAGGGGAGGATGGCGCATTCATGAGGATGTTTACGGATGTGGCATCGCATCGGGACCGAGCAGCGAGCACGGGCCGACCTCAGCCCATGCCGCGACCGCGCCCCGTTCGTGGGCGGTCTGGTCGATCGCGGACCGCAGGCGTGCTGCGGCGCGGTCGAATCCGACGGTGCGACGGACATCATCGAGCCCAGGGAGCCCGGCTTGCATCGGCTCTTCGATCGCGAGACAGGCATAAGACATCGCCACGCGGCTGCCGACGATCTGGGCCTGGCCGATCGGCGTCGTAGCATCGATCGGCGCCGGCCTCGGAGGCGCAGCGGGGGCATCGTGCCCAGCCGCTCGCAGGGTACGGGCGACCACATCCAGCCGCTCCCTCCACCGCCTCGGCGGGAGCAGGCGCTGCAGCAGGATCTCGCCGAGGTTGGCGCCATGATCCGAGCGCCTCCCCCGTCCAGGACCGGCCTGGGACCGCCGTCGGCCTCGCCAGAACTGAGCAGCGACGTCGCTTCGTCCAAGGCTGCGTCGGCCTCGTCCCACGCGCCCTCGCTGATCGCAGTTCCTGCGCTCTCAAGCGCGACCTGGAGCGCTCCGCCGACGCGGTCGACGCGGCGCCAGCCCATGCGGCCATCTTCGCGCGGCGCCGCACGCCGGCGTCCGGTGCCGGCCGCGCCAACCGGGCTCAGCCGGCGAAGAGCGGCAGGCGCGTCTTGTGTCGCGGCGCGGCGACGAGGCTGACCATCTCGCCCCGCAGGAAGTGGGGTGCTGCCCCCGTGATGCGCACGTCGACGTAGCTACCGGGCTTCGTCGCGCCGGCCTGCTCTGCAAAGTGGACCAGCTTGCCCTGCGCGGTGCGACCGGTCGTCACCGCCGCGTCGCGCTTGGACGGTCCTTCGACCACGGCCTCTTCGATGCGGCCGACGCGCGCCTCGTGCTGCTGCAGCGCGCTGTGCTCGACGACGATCTTGAGCCGCTCGAAGCGCTCGGCGATGACATCGTCGGGAACCAACGCCGCCGAGCCGTCGTCGATCATCGTCGCCGCCTCGGTGCCTGGGCGCGGGCTGAAGATGAACGTGTACGCGCTGTCGTAGCGGGCCTCGGCGGCAACCTCGAGCGTGCGCTCGAAGTCATCGTCGGTCTCTCCGGGGAAGCCGACGATGATGTCGGTGGTCACGGCCAGATCGTCGATCGCCGCACGGGCGTCGCCGAGCTGACGGAGATAGCGCTCGGCCGTGTAGCCCCGGTGCATCGCGGCGAGGACGCGGTCGCTGCCCGACTGCAACGGATAGTGCAGGTGGGGCACGACCGCCGCCGTCTCGGCCATGGCCGCGATCGTGTCGGGGCGAAGATCCTTGGGGTGGGGGCTGGTGAAGCGGACCCGCCGAATGCCATCGACGGCACCCGCTGCGCGCAGCAGCTCAGCGAACAGCGGGCCGCGCTTGGTGATGTCGCGCCCGTAGGAGTTGACGTTCTGACCGAGCAAGCTGACCTCGGTAACACCGTCCGCAGCGAGGCGGGTGATCTCGCCGACGAGGTCATCGAGCGAGCGGGACACCTCCGGCCCGCGAACCGCCGGCACGATGCAGAAGGCGCACGAGTTGTTACAGCCGGTCTGGATGGCGACCCACGCCGACCACGGCACGTTCCGCAGCGCCGGCAGCGACGTCGCCAGGTCGTCGTCGACTTCCGGGGCGGCGATGACATCGACCTGGGAGACACCGGTCGCTCGCGCGCGCTCGAGGAGGTTCCATGCACGACCGACGTTGTGGGTGCCCCACACGGCGTCGACGTAGGGAGCGCGCGCCGCGATGCCCTCGCCGTCTCGTTGGGCCATGCAGCCACCGACGGCGATCTGCATGCCGGGACGGCGTTCCTTGATGGACTTGAGGTGGCCGAGCGTGCCGTACAGCTTGGTGTCTGCGTTTTCTCTGATGGTGCACGTGTTGAGCACCACCAGGTCGGCGGACTCGACGTCATCGGTCGCCACCATGCCTTGGGCTTCGAGCAGCCCCTTGATGCGTTCGGAGTCGTGCTCGTTCATCTGGCACCCGAAGGTGCGCACCACGTAGCGGCGAACGTCCGTCACGGCGGGAGATGGTACCCGCCCCGACCGACCCCGCCATCTGGATCTGTGGTCGGCAGCCTCGATTGGCCACAGGCCCGCCCGGGCCGGGGGCCACCTGCGGCCCGAGCGAAGCGAGGAACAGCCAGCAGGCTCGTATCAGCCGAGTGAGATCGGGGCCTCGTCCTCGGCGACGAAGCCGAGCGGGTCCGTCTCGGCGACCTCGCCGA
>JAYUDU010000463.1:0-3558 GCA_043739605.1 Acidimicrobiales bacterium
GCGTGCGTCGCTGGCTGATGCCGACGACCTTGGCGCCGTCGCCGGTGAGTACCTCACCTGCGCCGATGCCAGCCCAGCAGATGGCCGAAGACCACTCCGTGCGCACCATCGGGCCGCGGTGCACCGTCAAACCGACGGCCCCCAGCGAACCCAGCGCGGTCGCCCAGGTCTCGCCAACCCACCACGCCGCCCGCCGGACATCATCGAGCCACAACTCGTCCCCCCGCGGGATGCACACGTCGATCCACACCGGGTCGCCCCGTCGGACCAGCACCGCGCCCCCGCCGCTGCGGCGACGGCACACCACCAGGGGGCCGCCGCTCGGAGCCGCCTGCGAGGAGCCGAGCACCACCGCGGGCGCCTCGGCCACAGCAACCCGTGCGATCCGCCGGTCTGGGGTCACGAGGCCCTCGCCGTGGAGCCACGCCGCGTCCCCGCGTTGGACCACGACCTCCCAAGCGGTCAGCGCAGCCCCCGCATGCGCTTGCACCAGGCAAGCCAGGTGATGACGTCAACAGCTGCCCCGGGCCCCGGACTCCCCACGCCGCCGTACTGGGTCTGCATGCGGAAGCGCAGGAGGTGGGCGTCGGGCACCGGCAGGAACGGCGGGCGCGACCACCAGCGATGCGGCGCCATCGCCGCCCCTTCGATGGCTGCGATGGCCCACAGGTCGGGCCGGCGCACCAGCAGAGGTGCCACTGAGAGTGCGACCCGCACCACCATGGCAGTGGCTACTTGCGCTTGCTCGACTCGGCCCAGGATCCCAGTTCGCCCTTGGGTTCCTTGGGAAGCCCAAGCACCATCTCACCGATGATGTTGCGTTGCACCTGGCTGGTGCCGGCGTAGATCGTGCCGGCTCGGGCGTTGAGGAAGGTGCCGACCCAACTGGCAGAGTCGTTGGGCGCGCCCACGTCGTCGGTGGCGAAGGCCGTCGAAGGCGAGCGACCGCTTGGGATCATCGCGTCGAGCCCGAGGATGTCGATGGCGAGCTCGGTCTCGACCTTGTGGAACTCGGACCAGTAGAGCTTCGAGATGCTGCCCTCTGGCCCGGGATGGCCCCCACCGAGGAACGAGGTGAGCGCCCGCATGCCGAGGTAGCGCATGATCTCGACCTTGATGTGGGCGTCGGCGAGGCGCTGGCGCATGATCGGGTCGGTGTTCTTTCCCTTCGCCACGGCGAGGGCGATGAGGCGGTCGAGATCGGAACGAAACCGGATCGGATTGACAGCTGCCGATTCGCCCCGCTCGTAACCGAGCAAGGTCATCGCGACGGCCCAGCCCGCGTTGGGTTCACCAATGACGTTCTCACGCGGAGTGCGAGCATCGGTGAAGAAGGTCTCGCAGAACTCTGACTCTCCGCCCATCATCTTGATGGGCCGCACCTCAACACCCGGCTGGTCCATCGGGCACAACAAGAACGTGATGCCCCGGTGCTTGGGAGCATCTGGGTCGGTGCGGGTGAGGACGAAGATCCAGTTGGCGTACTGGCCTGCCGACGTCCAGATCTTTTGGCCATTGATGATCCACTCATCACCGTCGAGCACCGCCTTGCAGCCAAGGTTGCCGAGATCGGAACCGGCGTTCGGCTCTGAATAGCCCTGACAGAACACGTACTCACCCGACAGGATCCGGGGCAGGAAGTGCTTCTTCTGCTCCTCGGTGCCCCACTGGAGGATGGTGTTGCCAACCATCTGGATGCCGAACACGTCGTTGCCGCCGCCAGAGGGAACCCCAGCCCTGGTGAACTCCTCCGCGAGGATGACCTGCTCCAACGAGCTGAGCGAGGCGCCGCCGTACTCCTTGGGCCAGGCGACCGCGAGGTAGCCCGCGTCGCGCAGCGTCGCCCGCCAGCCGGTGGCGAAGGTCCGGTAGGCATCACCCTCAAGCGCCCCGATGCCCTTCCACCCGATGGGCAGCTTCTCGGCGAGAAAGGCCTGCACCTTCTCTCGGTAGCTCTCGGCCTCCGGCGGGTAGCGCATCTCCTCCGGCACCAGCGTAGGACCGAATGCGAGGATGCGACACATGCACGACGCGAGCTTCGACCACCTCGCGGACGACCTCCGCTTCCAAGGGGCCAGCTGCGCCATGCTCGGTTCGCCGGTGTGGGCCGAGGTGCTGCGGCGGATGGCGGACGATGTGGCCGCGGACGGGCCGACGCGCGACATCTGCGCTGCGCATCGTGACGACCGCTTCGGCCTGGCCATCCCGCTGCGGCTCCTGTCTGGTCTGCACGAGCTGGCACTCACCGGAGCGTCCACTCGACTCGCCGCGCGGTTGCCCTCCTGCACCGGCACCGCGCTCGATGTTAGCGATGGGCGCGTCGCCGACGACCTGTGGACCGCCGTCACCGCGGCGTTCTCCGACCACGCCGACGCCCTCGCCGCGGCCCTCGACGCAGACGTGCAGACGAACGAGGTGGCGCGCTCCGCTGGCCTCGCGGTGGGCCTCGCCGCCATCCGATCGATGACCGGCCTGCCGCTGCACCTGTTCGAGATCGGCACCTCTGCGGGACTCAACCTCCGGGTCGACCACTTCCACCTCGACCCGTCGACGACCATTCCCGGCGCGGCGACCCTGGGAGGCGCGACATCGCCGGTGGTGCTCGCCGGCCTGTGGGACACCGATCCTGGCTTCGGCAACGTGCCCATGGGCGATCTTCAGATCGAGCGAAGGGCCGGCTGCGATCCGGCGCCGATCGATCCAACGACCGATGCGGGCGTGGCGAGGCTCCGTTCCTTCATCTGGCCAGACCAAACGACCAGGGATGAGCGGCTTCGCGCCGCGATCGCGGTCGCCCGCGCCCACCCAGCCGAACTACGCAGGGCGCCGGCGGGCACGTTCGTGCCTGCGGTCCTGGCAGAGCCGCACCCGGGCGCCGTGGCGGTGATCCAGCACTCCATCATGTGGCAGTACATCGACAAGGAAGAGCGGCCACGCATCGTCGAAGCCATCGAGGCGGCCGGTGCGGCCGCCACCCCCGACGCTCCCGTCGCGTGGGTCGCCTACGAGCCGGCCGCGGGTCAGCCGCACGCCGCAGTCACCCTCCGATTGTGGCCCCAGGCACCAGAGCCCACCGTCGTCGCGCACGCCGACTTCCACGGACGCTGGGTCCGCCCCCTCGTCAAGACCTGAAAGCGCCGGCCCGCGACCGACCGGAGCCTCAGCCGAGGGCGGTCGCCGCCTCGACAGCTCCAAGAGCAGTCGAGAGCCGCGACGAGAGCATGGGATACGCGAACTCGTCGACCGCGCGACGACGGCCGGCGTCGGCTAGCGAGGCTCGCCGCTGCGGCGCGCCATCGAGCTCGCCGACGAGGCGTCCCAGGGCGTGAGCCACGGCGGCCGGATCGAATGGGCGGTCGACCACGAGGCCGGAGACGTCGCGTTGCACCGCTTCGTGCGCCCCGCCGCTGCGGCCGGCGACCTGGGGTACGCCCGCGGCAGCCGCCTCCAGGAACACGATCCCGAAGCCCTCCTGTTCGAGCCCAGCCCACCGCGTTCGACAGCACATGGCGAACACGTCGCCCATGGCGAACACCGCGGGGAGGTCGTCGTCGGCGA
>JAYUDU010000464.1:0-3530 GCA_043739605.1 Acidimicrobiales bacterium
CGGCGGGAGCGCTGTGACGAAGCCGTTCGCGTCGCTCAGCCTCGACCTGGACAACATGTGGGCCTACCAGATGACCCACGGCGATCCGGGTTGGGAGACGTATCCGACGTACCTTCCCGAGCTGGTGCCGCGGGCACTTGACCTGTTGGGCAGCCTCGGCCTGCGCATCACGTTCTTCGTCGTCGGCCGCGACGCGCACCTCGCGGACCGCAACGGCGACGCCCTCGCGGCTCTGGCTGCCGATGGTCACGAGATCGGCAATCACAGCTTCGACCACAAGCCGTGGCTGCACACCTGGTCCCGGGACCAGGTCGACGACGATCTCGCGCGCACGGAGGAGGCGCTGGTCACCGTCACCGGGCGGCGCCCCACCGGGTTCAGAGGCCCCGGGTACGCACTGTCGGTGCACGTGCTTGAGGTGCTCTCCGCGCGCGGCTACGTCTATGACTGCTCGACGCTCCCGACGTTCATCGGCCCGGCGGCGCGGTGGTACTACTTCCGAGCCGCGCAGCTCACACCCGAGCAGCGAGCAGAGCGGTCGAACCTGTTCGGCTCGTTTCGAGAGGGCTTCCGGCCGGTGGGCCCGTATCGGTGGTCGTTACCATCGGGCGCGGCGATGACGGAGATACCAGTGACCACCATGCCGGGGGCGCGCGTGCCGGTGCACGTCAGCTATCTCCTCACACTGGCTGGCATCAGCCCCGCGGCCGCAGACGCCTACTGGGCGGCTGCACTCGGCGCCTGCAAAGCAACAGGACTCGCTCCCTCCATCTTGCTCCACCCCCTCGACTTGCTCGGGGCGGACGATGTCTCAGCACTCGAGTTCTTCCCTGCGATGGACCAGCCAGGTGCGACCAAGCGCCGCCACCTGGCGCGGTTCTTGGCGCGCCTCACCGATTCGTTCGAGGTGGGAACGATGGCGGAGCACGCCCATCGACTCGTTCCGGCGCACGGCCGCCTCGCAGTTCGCGACGCTGCCACCGCTGGCCCACTCGGACCATCGCCCATGTCGTTGATCCGAAGAGTCCGAAGAGGAGGCACAGCATGAGCATGCGAAGCACAGAGGCTGCACCGATCGAAGAGGCAGGATCGGTCGGCGGGGATCAGCCGTTCGTGTCCATCGTCGTGCCGGCATACAACGAGGAGCTCGTCCTCGAACAGACGCTCAACACGCTCATCGCGCATCTCGACGCCGACCACAAGCCCTTCGACTGGGAGATCGTCGTCGTTGACGACGGCAGCAGCGACGCGACGCCAGACATCGCCGATGCCTTCGCGGCGACGCACCGGCGCGTGCGCGTACTGCACCATCGGATCAACTTCAACCTCGGCCAGGCATTGCGGTACGCGTTCGGCACATGCACTGGCGACTACGTCGTCACCATCGACTGCGACCTCAGCTATTCGCCGGACCACATCGACCGCATCGTCGAGACCCTGCAGACGACTGGGGCCAAGATCGTCGTCGCGTCCCCGTATGCAGAGGGTGGTGAGGTCAACAACGTCCCTGCCTTCCGCAAGCTCATCTCCCGCAGCGCGAACCGGTTTCTCTCTGCGGCGGTCAAGGGCGACCTCTCGACCCTCACCAGCATGGTGCGCGGCTACGACCGACGATTCCTTCGCACCTTGAACCTCAAGGCGATGGACATAGAGATCAACACAGAGATCCTCTACAAGGCGCGCATCCTCCGGGCCCGCATCGTCGAGATCCCAGCACGGCTCGAATGGGAGCTCCGGAAGGAAGGGGCGGAACGTCAACGGGTGTCATCGCTTCGCGTGGGCAGGTCGACGGCCGCATATGTGTTCACCGGCTTCCTCTTCCGTCCTGTTCCTCTCTTCGTGTTGCCAGGTGTTGCGCTGCTCTCCGTCGCGATGGCGCTGACGGTGTACGTCCTCGTCCACCTCTTCCTCGTCGGTGGCCACGAGCTGAACGACCACATCGGCGTGCTCGTCATCACGGGCAGCGCCTATGTGATCGGCGTCCAGCTCGTCATGCTCGGTCTGCTCGCGGTGCAGGCGAAGCGGTACTACGAGGAGCTGTTCCACCTCGGCACGTCCATCCTGCGCCGCGCCGGGGGCGTCGGATGGCCCTTAGAGCCCCCGAGTTCGCCTCGCCGATGAGCGCAACGATCGGAGGGCGCATCGTCGTGGTGATGGGCACGAGGCCCGAGGTCGTGAAGTGCGCGCCGGTGCTTGGGGCCCTCGGCGACGAGGCTGTATCGATCGCCACCGGGCAGCACTTCGACCGCTCGCTCTTCGGCTCCTTCCTCGACGACCTCGGCGTGCGAGATCCCGTCGCGGCACTGGCCATCGGGGGCGCGAGACGTGGGGCGCAGCTCGGCGCGGCGGTGTCTGGCCTCACCGAGATGTTCGCCGCGCACCGACCGTTGGCGGTCGTCGTGCAGGGCGACACGACGACCGCGCTCGCCGGTGCGCTCGCTGCGAACGCGGAGGACATCCCCGTCGTTCACGTCGAGGCAGGGCTCCGCAGCTTCGACCGTGCGATGCCAGAGGAGCACAACCGTGTGCTCGTCGACCACATCTCCGACCTGTGCCTTGCCCCGACCGACATGTGCGCAGCGAACCTCATGGCGGAGTCGATCCCGGCCTCGCGCATCGTCGTCACCGGCAACACCGTCGTCGACGCTCTCGCGGCACTGCTGCCCGGACCAGGCCCGCGCGCTGAGGTGCTTCGCCGACTCGGCCTGCAACGCGAGCGCTTCATCGTGTCGACGCTGCATCGCCCCGAGAACGTCGATGGCGACCGCCTCGCGCCTCTCCTGGCCGCCCTCGCCGATCTCCCTTTGGCCGTCGTGCTGCCGATGCACCCACGGACCAAAGCCCGCGCGGAGGCCGCTGGACTGCATGCCCTGCTCGACCGGCTGCACGTGCTCGACCCGCTGCCGTATGCGACCTTCCTGGCGCTGGCGGCGGAGTGCGCCCTGCTCGTCGCAGACTCCGGCGGCGTCCAAGAGGAGGTCTCGGTCCTCGGCCGCCCTCTCGTCGTCGTGCGGAACTCCACCGAACGCCCAGAGGTGCTGGGCACCTGGGCCACGCTCGTCAGCGACCCCGCAGCGATCGCCGAAGCAGCTGCACCGGCAATCGCCGAACCGGCTGCCACCCATGCCCGCCTCATCGCCATCCCAAGCCCCTACGGCACCGGCGACGCCGGCGAGCGCAGCGCGGCGGCGATCCGCGCGCTGCTCGCCACCTAGCCGACGGCGCGTCTGGGCAGACCGCCGCCGAGCGGCTTCGTGGGGTCGCCGAAGTGCTCGCGGTGCGCGGGGCGAAAGCCCGCCGCGACCAGCTGGTTCATCGGTGCGGGTCGGCAATAGCGGAACCCCTGCACAGCTCCGCATCCGAACTTCTGCAGCAGCCTCGCCTCGATGCGGCGTTCGACCCCCTCGGCGAGCGTCGACAGGCGGAGTGCGTCGGCCATGCGAACGATTGCGGCCACGACGGCGGCGCCATCAGCCTCATCGATGCGACTGACGAAGGATCGGTCGAGCTTCAGCTCGTGCAGCGGCAGG
>JAYUDU010000465.1:0-3530 GCA_043739605.1 Acidimicrobiales bacterium
TTGGCGCCGCCTTCGATGGTCATGTTGCAGACCGTCATGCGCCCCTCCATGGAGAGGTTGGTGAACGCCGTGCCCCGATACTCGATGACGGATCCGATGCCCCCGCCCGTCCCGATGCGGCCGATGACGGCAAGGACGAGATCCTTGGCGCTGACGCCGTCCGGCAGGTCGCCGTCGCAGATGACAGCCATGGTGCCGGGCACGCGCTGGGTGAGCGTCTGGGTTGCGAGCACATGCTCGACCTCGCTCGTACCGATGCCGAAGGCGAGTGCGCCGAACGCACCGTGGGTGGCGGTGTGGCTGTCGCCGCACACGACGGTCATGCCCGGCAGCGTGAGGCCGAGCTCTGGGCCCATCACGTGGACGATGCCTTGGTTCTTGTGGCCCATCGGATACAGGCGCACGCCAAACTCGGCGGCGTTCTTGCGGAGCCGTTCGATCTGCGTGCGACTGACGGGGTCGGCGATCGGCTGGTCGATGTCCTTCGTTGGGACGTTGTGGTCTTCGGTGGCAACGGTCAGCTCTGGCCGACGAACCCGGCGTCCGGCCAGCTGCAAACCCTCATACGCCTGGGGGCTGGTCACCTCATGCACGAGGTGAAGATCGATGTACAGCAGGTCGGGTTCGCCCGGGGCGCGACGCACCACGTGGCGCTCCCAGACCTTCTGCGACAGGGTCGTTCCCATTGCGTGCACCCTCCAGGTGGTCGATCCGTCCGGCATTCATCTCATGATGTGGGATATGCTTCCCAACCGGTGGAACACAACCTAAGCGGTGTCGGCGTTCTCGACAAGTCGGTGCGCATCCTCGCAGCACTCGCGGGCGCGGAGCCTCGGTCGCTCGCCGAGCTGTGCGCGACGACGGGCCTGCCGCGCGCCACCGCGCATCGCCTTGCCCACGCCCTTGCCGTGCATGGCTTCACCAGCTTCGATGGCGCATCGGAGCGTTGGACGCTCGGCGGTCGGTGCGCCGCGCTGGCTAGCGCTGGTTGCGAGGACCTCGCCACGCTCGCCCGCCCCGCACTAGAGCGCCTGCGCGACGACACGGGCGAGAGCACCCAGCTCTACCTTCCACGCGACGCCCACCGGGTGTGTGCGGTGTCGCTCGAGTCGCCCCACAGCCTGCGCACCATGGTGGCCGTCGGCGCGTTGCTTCCCCTCGACCGCGGCTCTGCCGGTAAGGTCCTGTCTGGCGACGCGCCGTCGATCCAGCGGGGTTGGGCAGAGAGCGTCGAGGAGCGCGAGGCCGGCGTTGCCTCGGTCAGCTCACCGGTGCTGCGCGACGGCCACGTCGTTGCCGCGGTGTCGGTGAGTGGGCCTGTGGAGCGCACGACGCGTCAGCCAGGACGCCGCTACGCGGCAGCTGTCCTCGCGGCGGCGCGCGCGGTCGAGGCCGCGGCCGGCTGGTGACATCGTCGCCCGTGCCGGTCAGCGTCGGTCGCCACGGGCGGGCGCTCGACCGGCAGTTGCTGGTGCTCGGCATCCCGGCGCTGGGGGCGCTGTCCGTCGAGCCGCTCTACGCCATCGTCGACACCGCGATCGTCGGCCGACTCGGCCGTGGTCCGCTCGGTGGGCTCGCCATCGCGACGGTCGTCCTCAGCGTGTTCGTGTTCGGGTGCGGCTTCTTGATGATGGCGACGACCCCGCGCATAGCGAGTGCTCGCGGCGCCGGCGACCACGCCGCCATGGCTCGAACCGTCGTCGCCGCTTACACCATCGCCTTCGGTTTGGGCGCCACCATCGGCGTGGTGCTGTGGGTGTGCGCAACCCCGATCAGCCGCGCCCTTGGCGCCGAGGGCGACGTCCTGCGCGCCGCGGTCACGTACCTGCGATGGTCGAGTCTCGGCATCCCGTTCGCGCTCGCGCTCCTCGCGGGTACCGGCCATCAACGAGGCCTTGGCAACACCAAGGCGACGCTCGCCGTCGTCGTCGCAGCGAACGTCGCCAACGTCGTGGCGGAGGTGGTGTTGGTCGATGTGGCACATGCCGGAGTCGCCGGCTCTGCCATCGGAACCGTGGCTGCACAGGTAGGGGCGGGCACCTGGATGTTGTGGTCCAGCGCACGCCTGGTGCGGCGCACCGGTGCCTCGCTGCGAGCAAGCCCAGCCGAGATGCGAGCACTTGGCTCCATCGGCGTCGTCCTGGTCGTGCGGACCGTCGCACTCGTTTCGGTGATGGTTGGATCCGTGGCCGTCGTTGGGCGGCTCGGCAGTGCGGCCCTCGGAGGCCATCAGCTCGGGCGCCAGATGTTCCTGCTCACCGCGCTGTGCCTCGACGCCGTCGCGGTCCCCGCTCAGGTGCTGATCCCGCTCGACATCGGCGCAGGGCGAATCGAGGATGCGGTCGCCGTCGCTCGGCGGGTGTTGGGGGTCTCCATCCGCGCCGGACTGGTCGTTGGCCCGCTCCTCGCGTTGGCGGCTCCGCTGCTCGTCAGGTTGTTCACGAGCGACCCCCAGGTACGACACGCCGGTGTCATCGCCATCGTCGCGTGTGGTCTTTCGCAGCCGTTTGCGGGCGCGGCGTTTGCCCTCGACGGCATCATCGTCGGCACCGGCCAGGTGGCCGTGCTTCGTCGCGCGATGCTCATCGCGACGGTGGCCGTTGCCCCGATGTTCGCGCTGATAGCCCTGCACCCGAGCCTTGGCATCGGAGCCGTGTGGACCGTGCTCGGGCTGTGGCTCGTGATCCGGTGTGCGCTGTTGTGGCGGGCATGGCTGCCGGCCATCGAGCGCGCCTCCGTCCGGCCCAATGCGGGGTGAGGGGCTTACCCTCGGCAGAGGAGAATCGCGCCGCGATCTTCGAGACCGTCGTCGTCGCAGGCGATCAGGCGGCGGCCCGGACGCAGATCCGCTGCGCGACGTCGACGGCCGCCTCGACGATGCCAGACACGATGGCGTGCGGGTTGTCGAAGACGCTGACGTGGTTCGCAGCCACCGCGATCGTGCGCGCGCCGGGGATGAGCCGAGCGAGCTCGTCCTGGCGGTGCGGGGGAACGAGCTGGTCGAGGTCGGTGCGGACGACGGCGACCGGCACGTTCACGCTCGGCAGCCATTCGCGACTGTCGAATGTCGCGATGGCGGCGCCAGCCTGCAAGACGAGCGCCGGGTCGTGGTTGCGGGCCTGAAGGCGAGCCCACTCGAGGCGCTCGTCGGTGCTGAAGCGACGGCCGACGTAGCTGCGCATCGCCTGGTTGCGCAGCAGCGGGCTGGTCGCTCGCGCCGCCAGGGACGCCCCAATGAGGCCGGCGGTGAACAGGTGACGACGAGGGTGATCGCGGGTGAAGCGCGCCGCCGTCGCGCAGAGGACGAGCCCGGCGACCCGCTCGGGATGACGCCTCCACGTCAGCTGGGCGATGGGGCCACCCATCGAATAGCCGAGGATGATCGCAGGCTCGACGTCAAGGGCATCGAGGAGTGCCGCGGCGTCGTCAGCGCAGTCCTCGAGCCGGAACGGTCGCAGTGTCTGGATGCCGCGGCCGTGGCCCCGGTGGTCCATCGCCACCACGCGGAAGCGGCGACGCATTGCGGTGTA
>JAYUDU010000466.1:0-3529 GCA_043739605.1 Acidimicrobiales bacterium
TTGACGCTGCTCCCGGTGGTCGGCTGACTTCAACCGGAAGGTCTCGGTGAGGTGGGCGCTCGGAGGCGCGCCGGTTTTCACGTCGCGCTCGTACCATCGCATCACGACGCGCGCCATCGGCGAGGTGGTCGGCGCCGCCCTTGAGGCGGTCGGCCCCAGCCCGGACCTGGTGGTGCTGACCGCGTCGCCGGGCCATGCCGGGGCCTTCGAAGACCTTGCTCACGTCATCGATGTCGCGCTCTCCCCACGCGCCGCCGTCGGTTGGGTGCAGCACGACATTCGAGGTGGCGACCCCACTGAGGCCGAGCCGTTCATCGAGCTGTTGGCGGCTGGCAGTCTCGGCACAACGCTGGGGGTCCACCTGACAACCCGCCGTTCCGAACGGGGCCTCGGCATCAGCGGACTTCCAGCCAGTCCCGGATTTCATGCCCGCACGATCATGCTGGTGGCGCCCTACCCCGCCTTTCCGCTCGCGGGATTCATCAAGGCACTCGATGATCGCCATCCGGGCCTCGCCCCCATTGGCCTCGGCGTTCGAAGGGGCCCGCTGCTCGTCGGCGGGGTGGGCGCGCCGATCCGCGTCGTCCACCAAGGCGCGGTCGGGGTACTGCTCGGGCACGCCGCCGACGTGCGTCGGATCGTCATCCACGGCGGCTCCGGCATCGGCGACTGGTGGGCTGTCACCGACGCAGCGGGCAATCGCATCCGTCGCCTCGGTGGCCAGCCCGCCATCGATCGGCTCGGTCACGGCGCCCCTGGCAAGGTGCCGGCGCTCCTGCGTGAGGGCCTCCTGGGGGTCGTCGTCGCCGAGCGCCACGAAGAACCAGAGGACGACGACATCGCGCTCGTCCCATATCGGGTCGAGGGTGGCGATCTGGTGGTCACGGAGCCGGTCGAGGTCGGGCGCCTCGTGCGGCCGTACGCCATCACGACGCCCCGCCTCGCCCACGGCGCGCAGCTCGTTGCGAGCGGCGGGGTCGCGGGCGGCATCATGTACTTCCCTGACGGCGACCACCGCGTCGAGGGCCTCGGGGACCTGCCAAGGCTGGTGGAGCTCGCCGGGTCGCAACCGGTGTTCGTCGCCACCGGCGAGGTTGTCCTCGGTTCCGTCGGCGGCCAACCGCGCCTGCTGCGCGCCGCCGCGTCGATGTTGGCGTGGGGTGCGCACAGCTGATCGGGGTGCCGTCATGGACCCCCAACTGGGGGATTGCCGCTCTGTGTGGTGCGGATAAGGTCCCCGGGGTGAGCGACCCCCTCGATGATCTCGGCGTCAGCGTCATCCGCGGCATCTCGATGGACGGTCCCCAAGCCGCCGGCAACGGCCACCCCGGCACCGCCATCGCCCTGGCGCCCCTGGCCCACGTCCTGTTCACGCGCATCATGCGCCACGACCCGAGCGACCCGACGTGGCCAGACCGCGACCGCTTCGTGCTCTCGCCAGGACACGCCTCGATCCTGTTGTACGCCATGCTCCACCTCACCGGGTACGGCGTAGAACGTGACGATCTCATGGCCTTCCGCCAGCTCGGATCCCTCACCCCCGGCCACCCAGAGCGCGGCCACACCCCCGGCGTCGAGGTCACCACCGGTCCGCTCGGCCAGGGCATCGGCAACGCCGTCGGCATGGCCATGGCAGAGGCCCACCTGCGGGCCCGCTTTGGCGATGCCGTGTCCAGCCACCACACGTTTGCGATCGTCAGCGACGGCGATCTGATGGAGGGCATCAGCCACGAGGCGTCGTCGCTCGCCGGACACCTCGGTCTCGGTCGCCTCGTCTGCATCTACGACGACAACCACATCACCATCGACGGACCAACAGAACTCGCCTTCACCGACGACCCGGTCAAGCGCTTCGAGTCCTATGGCTGGCACGTCGAGGACCTCGGCGAGATCGCCAACGACCTCGACGCGCTTGAGGCTGCCATCCGGCGCGCCATGGCGGTGGAGGATCGGCCGTCGATGCTCGTGCTGCGCAGCCACATCGCCTGGGGCACGTCGTTCCAGGACTCGCCCAAGGCGCACGGCACCCCCCTTGGCGACGACGCCGTCAAGGCCGCGAAGAGCGCGTTCGGGTTGCCACCACAGGAGACGTTCTGGATCCCAGAGGACGTGCTCGCCCTCTACCGGCGGACGGTTGCCAAGGGTCAGATTGCCCATGCCGACTGGATGATTCGTCTCAATGCGGTCGCTCCAGAGGCGCGCGCCGAGTGGGACGCCATGTGGAGCGACGGAGGGCTTCCCGGCTGGTCAGAAGCTGCCCCCACGTTCGCGGTCGGCACCAAGATGGCGACCCGCAACGCCGCCAAGGCGGTCCTCGCCGCCCTGGTGCCGGTCGTTCCTGGTCTCATCGCCGGCGGTGCCGACCTCACCGACAACACCGGTGTGAGGATCGACGCCCCGGTCTTCACCGGCAAGACCGCCGCGGGCCGCTTGGTGCACTACGGCGTGCGCGAGCACGGCATGAGCGCGGCCATGAACGGCATGGCCGCCCACGGTGGCGTGCTGCCCGTGGGCGGCACGTTCTTCATCTTCTCCGACTACTGCCGCCCGAGCATCCGCCTCGCCGCGCTTTCAGAGCTGAAGGTCATCTGGAGCTTCACCCACGACTCCATCGGCGTCGGGCCCGACGGCCCGACGCACCAGCCGATCGAGCACCTCGCCTCGTTGCGAGCGATGCCGCAGCTGCGCGTCATCCGGCCTGCCGACGCCAACGAGACCTCCCACGCCTACGTGCTGGCCATCGGCTCCGACGGCCCGACGCTGCTCGTCCTGTCCCGCCAGGACCTGCCCGTCCTCGAGGGCACCGCGGAGGCGTTCGAGGGCGTGGCCAGCGGCGCGTACGTGCTGGTAGAGAACGACGACGCCGACATCACGTTGGTCGGCACCGGTTCAGAGGTGTCGCTGTGCGTCGAGGCCGCCAAGGACCTGGCGGAGCGGGGCATCACCGCTCGCGTCGTGTCGATGCCGTCGTGGGACCTGTTCGACGAGTCAGATCCCGCCTACCAGGAGACCGTCTTCCCCGAGGACCAGCCCGTCCTGGCGGTCGAAGCAGGGTCGTCGTTCGGCTGGGAGCGCTACGCCGACGCCGTTGTGTCCATCGACACCTTCGGCGCCTCCGGCCCCACCGACGCGGTGTTCGCCGCCTTCGGCTTCACCCCACAAGACGTCGCCGACGCTGCAGAAGACCTCCTCGACGCCATGTCCGAAGAAGAGGACGACGAAGACGACGAGGACGACTGAGTCCGCGGTCCTAGGGTCGACGTCATGGAGGCTCAGGATCGCGCCCGGAGCACTCGACAGGTCGAGGTCGATGCCTCTCGGCGGATGACGCCGTCTCAACGGCTTGAGCGCGCCTTGGAATTGTCGGAAGCAGCGATGGCCCTCGACCGGCCGCGCCGACTCCAGGAGATGCAGGAGCTGATCGAGCGGGACAAAGCGACGAGGACACTCCGGATCGCCGGGCCTTCCGCGGACGCGTAGCCTCCTCGCGTGCCGCGCATCACGTCCGACCGCCTGATCCGACTCTTCG
>JAYUDU010000467.1:0-3529 GCA_043739605.1 Acidimicrobiales bacterium
GACCCCGGTGACAGCATCGCCACCGTCGCCGCGCTGACATCGCCCGCCTTTGGCTGTGGTGACGACGATCTGGCCATCTGGGCGCGAGCGCAGGGCACCTTCTCGTGGAACGCGGAGGCGCCCCCGGCCCTGGCGGCGGATCATCCGGTCGGCGCAGCGCTGCGGTGGATGGCTGCGCTCGCAGCGGAGCGTTCGAGGCTGCTGGTGGCGGAGGCCGTTCGACGCGTCATCGCAGACCGAGGTCTCGTCGAGGTCGCCACCGCCCTGCCGCGTCAACGCGAAGCCTGGGCGCGTCTGCGGTTCGTGCAGGAGCAGGCGCTGGCGTTCGAGCGATCGGGAGCGGGCGGGCTGCGCGCGTTCCTGGACTGGGCTGACCGCCAGGCCGATGAAGACGCCGAGGCGCTGGAGTCGGTCGTCCCCGATCGGGATGACGAGGCGGTGCGGATCGCGACCATCCACGCGGCGAAAGGTCTCGAGTACCCGATCGTGGTCATCGCGGGGCTCGGCACGAAGCGCAACGTCGAAGCCACGCAGGTCCTGTGGCGCACCGATGGTCACCCCGAGGTCGCATGCGGCGCAATCGCACGAGGCTGGCGGACTTCCGAGTTCGCCGCGGCGCGGGACGAAGACGACGAGAAGGCTCGGTTGGAACAGGCGCGCCTCATGTACGTCGCGTGCACCCGAGCGCGCGACCACCTGATCGTGTGCGTGCATCGCAAGCCGAACACCACGTCTGAGGTGGAGGTCGGCGTCACGACAAACGCAGCTGACATGGCCCGGTTCGCGGCGTTCGCCTCGCCCGATGTCACCGACATTGACGCACTCCGATCGCGGTTTGTCGAGGTCCCGCTGGCGCCGGCGCCGCCGCCGGTCGACCCGGGGCGCGCGGATGCGATCGCCGGCCAGCTCGCCCAGGAGCGCCGTTGCCGCGACGAGGTGATCGAGGCTGCATCTCGGCCCCGCATCGTCTCGCCATCGGGTCTGGCTGCGATGGAGGACCTTGCGGCGGTCCCAGGACTCCCGCTCGGGCTCGGGGTGGGCGGCGTCGGCCCGGATGCAGAGGAGCTCGGAGCAGTGTTGGAGGATGGCGGCCGGGCCGACGAGGTCGACGGGGTGATGGGAGGAGCCGATGCTGCGCTGTGGAGCGCCACGCACGCGGCCCCAGTGTTGGCGCGCCCGGGCGCGGGCACCGCGTTCGGGCTCGCCGTGCACTCGCTCGCTGAGGTCGCGCCGCTCCCTCATGGCGGTGCGTGGGCGTGGGCGGACCTCGGCGAGCGGGCTGTTGCTGCCGCAGCATCGCAGGGCCTAGAGCCCGGAGTCGCCGCCGGCATCGCAGAGTCGGTGCGGGCAGCGATGGCGTCTCGGGCGGCGGTCGAAGCGGGCGCCGCGACGGGCGTGTGGCGTGAGCTCTCCGTCGCCGCGGAGGTGGAAGGCATCGTCATCGAGGGCATAATCGATCTGTGCTTCCGACGCGAGGGCGGTCGTGCTCGGGGCCTCGTCGTCGTGGACTGGAAGTCCGATGCGATCGGTGCCGATGGCATCCGCGGGAAGGTCAGCCACTACCTCACGCAGCTCGCTGCCTATGCGCTGGCGCTGGAAGCCGCCACCGGTGAGCTGGTCGTCCAGTGCTCGCTGGTGTTCTGCGGCGTCGGCCTCGCGGCGCGCCAACACGACATCAGCGGGAGCGCTCTTGCCGCTGCGAAGGGCGCAACCCGCGACCGGCTGGCGCGGCTCCGCGCCGGGTAGGGGCGCGAGCCGTAGGTCAGATCGTCGGGACGAAGTGGTCAGGGTCGGAGCCCGGGCCCGCCAGCACGACGCGGGTTCCGACAGCTTCGTCGGGCTCGATGCGCCAGAGGTCATCATCGAGCGCGCCCTCGATCGGCGCTGCGCCCGGAACGGACGCGGGGTCGGGATGACGGAAGGCGATGTGGTGCATGCGGCCGGTTCGACCATCCAGCCACGGTGCGACGGCGTGGCCGGCGACGAGGCGCACACGGCCGGGTCCCGGCCAGCCCAGGTCGACCCATCCGGTGCCGCTGCCGGCGCCTGCGTCGAGGGTGACGCCGCCGAGCAGACCCTTGAACATCTCGAGCGCGGCGTCGAGATCTGCGACGGCGTGGCACACGTGGACGAGTGTGGCCGGTGGGTCGATGAGCGGGTCGGGCACCGATGCGGGGCGCGGGCCACCATCCCAATCGCCATCGGACTCGGCAAGCTGGATCACGATGCCGTGACTGGCCTTCGGATGGAGGAACGCCTCCTTCCAGTGCGCATCCCGAAGGTCGATGCCGACGGGCTCGTAGCCGAGCGACCGGCAGCGCTCCAGCTCGGCGACGATGTTCGGCACCTTGTAGGTGAGATGGTGCGGGCCGTTGCCGCTGCGGTCGAGGAAGCGCACGAGGAAGTCGTTGAGGTGCACGTTGGCTGGCTCGAGCGCCTCGACCTTCATGCCGTTGGCGAAGGCCACCTGGGCTGAGGCGAACCCGGCAGTCGTGCCGCCGCCGATCCATCGGCCGCCGAGGTGGTGGGCGAACAGGTCCCAGGCCGGCGCGCAGCTGCGTAGGCCGATGGCGACGTGGTCGAGGTCGATGGCGTCGGGCACGGCGGGCGACTTTACGCATGCTGCCCGCACTCCCCGCCAGGTGTGCTGCGGCGGTGGAGCTTGGGTGCCGGATTCTAACGGACGCGGCACCGAGTGCCGCGGCTCGTCCGTCGGCGGGGTGCGAGGATGATTGGGTGCTGCCCGACGCCCCGTGGTCGCTGTCCGGCGAGGTCGTAGTCGCGCTGGTGCGACGGCCAGTGGGGGATGCGGCGCGGTTGCCAGAGGGTTTGCGGCCGATGCCGGGGCCGGCGCTGCTGTGGGCGGGTCACTGGGCGCAGACGCCCGTCGGGCCGTTCTCAGAGCTGGGTCTCGCGATCCCCGCACGACTCGGCCTGCGCCCAGGATTCTGCGTGACGGTCTCGACGGTGACCGCGCCCGAGGCGCGCATCGCGGGTCGCTTGTCGTGGGGCGTGCCACGAGACCTCGGCGCGCTCCGGTGGGTGGCGCTCGGCCAGACCAGGTCGCTGTGGTGGGAGGAGCGTGACATCCACGTGCACGCCGAGCTGCGGAGAACTCGATCGCCGTTCGCACTGACGATCCGCGGCATTCAGCGGCGCGCCGACGGACCGGTGCTGGTGCCGACAAAAGCGAGCGGCTGGCTTCGGCGTGCCCGCATCCGGGTCAGCGCTCCGGCCGATGACCCACTGGCCGAGCTGGCCGGTGAGCGCCGGGGTTGGCTACTCGCTGGACGCCAGGTCGTGCTGTCGCCAGCTCGGCATCCGTCGGGCTTGCTCGGCTCCCTTCTCGCCCCGGTGCGTGCTCCAGAGGCCGGCCTCACGCCCCGACTCGCGCCGCCTCGAACCGATCGCGTTGGCGAGCCGGACGGGACCGTCGGCTAGGTTGCACACGCTTCGGGCGTATGGCTCAGTCGGTTAGAGCGCTGCCTTCACACGGCAGAGGTCACAGGTTCGAGTCCTGTTACGCCCA
>JAYUDU010000468.1:0-8944 GCA_043739605.1 Acidimicrobiales bacterium
TCCTCGGCTATACCGCAGCATGGATCGGCGCCGGTGCCGGTCGCCCACTCATCGGCGTCGTCGTGCCCCTGTTCCTGGTTGGGTTGGCGGCCATCACCCAGCCCAAAGACGGCCAGGTCCTCGCCGCGCTGTTCATCTTCATCCCGTTGCTCGCAGCACTCGGCGTGCTGTTCGCCGCGGCGGGACCGGGCGCCGGCGGCGATGCGCTCGATCTGAGGTTCGAGGTGCGCCGCGCCGGCAAGGCCCTGTTGGCGGGCATCCCGGCCGTCGGTCTGATCTACGCGCTCAGCACCGCCAGCATCTTGTTCCCCAAGCCGACGTACGACCCGAACGACAAGCCGCAGAAGCCAAAGGCCATACCGCTTTCGTCGACCCTCGACCGTGTGCTGTTCAGCGTCAAGGCGCCAGCGGGTTTCACGGGCCCGTGGCGCACCGGCGTCCTCGACGTCTACGACCCTGAGGGATTCAAGCTGCCGGGCTCCGCAGCCACCCGGTCCCAGCCCCTGCCCGCCGGTGGTGTCATCGACCCGCTCGGCGCGCCCAAGGCCGACGTCAGCGTTGACTTCACCCTCGGCGACCTCGGCAACTCGCCAGTGCTGCCTTCGGTGCCCACGGCAGCGGTCGTCACGCTGCCGGCCAGCGCGCCCCCAACCAAGGTCGACCCCCGCACCGGGAGCCTGCGACTGGCCGCGGGTCGCGCCCCTGCCGGGCTCACGTACACGATCAAGCTGCCTGCGTACCCAACCGCGCAGGCGTTGAGTGCCGTCGTCGACGCTCCGGTGCCGGCCAACCTCGCCGAGATGCTGCTCGCTCCAAAGGACCAGCCGCCCGCCGTGGTTCGCATCCTGCGCGAGGCCCCTCCGGCCGGCTTTGCTCGTCTCGACTACGTCCGCCACCAACTGCTCGACCACATCACCGCCGCCGGCCCGGGTGCACCCGTGGCGATGGGCCCGGCCCGTGTGCAGGACATGATCGATGGAGCCAAGAAGGGCACGCCGTTCGAGATCGTCGCGGCCCAGGTGCTGCTGGCGCGGTGGGCAGGCATCCCTGCCCGCATCGGGTTCGGCTTCAACGGTCCACCGGCTCCTGAGCCAAGCGGTCTGCTGGAGATCCACCCCCGCAACGCCGCCCAATGGCTCGAGATCAACTTCCCCGGCTACGGCTGGGTGCCGCTGCTGGACGTCCCACCGAAGGCGGACACCGCGCTCGACGACGCCAAGGACGCAGACTCCAAGGTCATTGCCAGCGACGACGTTGCCGTCGACGTCTTCGTGCCCGTCGGGCTGCCCCGTCCCGTGCCGCTGTTCGAGCTGGTACGGGCCCGCATCCTGCAAGCCCTGCCGCTGTTCCTGCTCGCCGTCGCGCTTCGTCTGGCCGCGCCCGGCGCAGTGCGCATCCTCAGGCGCCGCCAGCGCGAGCAGTGGGCGGCGGCGCTCGGCCCTCGCGCCCGCATCGCGGTGGCCTACGGCGAGATGCGCGACGTGGCAACAGACCTGAACGTGGGCGACCCGTTCGCGACACCCATCGAATATCTCGCACGGGTGGCAGAGGATCACGACCACACAGAGTTCGCTTGGCTCGTCAGCCGGGTGATGTACGGCGACCTCGGCGCCACCATCTCCGACGAGGAGGCGGTCGTCGCCGAAGGGTTCTCGCGTTCGCTCCAGCGCCGCCTCCGCCAAGGCCAGCCCCCCCAAGCGCGTCTCGCGGCTTCTCTCAGTCAGGCGTCGCTCCGCATCCCGTTCACCGCGGAGATCCCCAACATGGCGCTGCCCGATCCGGGCGCCGCGCTGGCGCGCCGGTTGGCTCCGTATCGGGCGCGAGCGGCTGCGGCACGCCGGCGCCGCCACCTTGCTCGCGAAGCGGCATCTGTACACGGCGGGGTGTTCACGCGCCTACGTGCACGCATTCCCCGCATCCGCCCTCGCCGGTCTTCCCGACGCACAGCAGCTGGAGCCTCCCAATGACCGTCAACGTTCCCCTGGCCAATCTGGCCAATCTGCGTCGCCGTCTTGGCGTCACGCCGCCGCGACGCATGGCCACCGTCGTTGCCCTGACGGGCGCGGTGGCGCTCGGTGCAGGATGCGCATCTACGCCGAAGTACTCAGAGGACATCGGTGTGCGCCGCGTCGGGCTCTCCCTCGCCTTCAAAGACGAGGCGCTCGCCAAGCCCGTCCCGCCGAACATCATCATCCAGCTCATTCCTGCTCCTCCGGAGCTGACCCGCCAGGCCGTGCCAGACCTGACGCCGTTCATGGACACCACACCACGCCCACTGCCGAGCGTGCCCCGCAAGCCCCTCAAGCCGTTCCAGCTTCCGTGTCCTGCGGCGCCCGCCGATGCGGCACCCGATGCCCCCGCCCCGCTCGTCATCGTGAAGCCCCCGAAGGAAGGCAAGTACCGACGGTTCAACACCGGCACCGTCAAGGTAACGACGGCGACGTTGTCGCTGACGCTGCCGTACCCGTTCGTCACCACGATGGAGGTGAAGAACGTCAAGAGCGGCATGGTCGCAAGCGCCATCCCCGGTGGGGCGCCGACGCCGCTCACCACGTTCCAGGTCATCGAGACCCTCACCCAGACGAGCACCGTCACCGAGTCGTACCAGTTCAACGACAAGGAGCTCGACCTCGTCAGCCGCAGCACGAAGAACGACTTCGGCGCGACCGTCATCAATCCCAGTCCGCCGCTCAAGGTGTACGACTTCGCCGGCTTCGGTACCAACCTCGCCGCCGCCGGCGTCGACGCGCCCAACGCTGAAGGCATCGCGGTGCAGGGCAAGGTGTCGAAGAGTCACGTCGTCGACCTGTGCGGCACGGTGATCGACACGGTCGAGACGGCAACCCAGACCACCATCTCCAATCTGGCCGACCCGACGGCGTCGGGGGGCACCCAGCCGGGTGCGACCGACCTGACGGCCGTCGCCACCCAGCTCGGCGGGCTGTTCGCCCGGCGCGAGTTCCACACAACGGAGATCGTCAACGCCAACGGCACCCCGGTCACCGTCACCTACGACGTCGTCAGCACCCTCGGCCAGACGGTTCCTGGCGGCTTCTGATGCGGCGGGTCGTGCTCGCGCTGGCCGCAGCGGTCACGATGGCGGCGCTCGCTGGCTGCGCAGGCGGCGCCTCCAAGAAGGCCGAAGCCGCACGGCCGGTGCCCGTCGAGATCGTGCCGACCGACCTGACGGAGCTCGGCCTCACGCTGCAGCCCAACACCGACAAGGAGACGGCTGACGCATTCTCGACCGCCGGGCCCCTCTCGCTCGTCGGCGAAGGCAAGGTGTGGGAGGTACGTGCCGCCGACCGACTCGTCGGAGCGTTGGAACTGGCGACGCTGAAGGTGCGGGTCAACCCCGGCAAGGTCGAGGACCGCAATGCCATCCTCGGCCAGATCCTCCCCGGCGCCAACGAGCGCATCGAGGTGCAGGGCCAGCCCGTGTGGACGGCAAAGGGCGGCGGCTCGAATCGTGCCGTCTTCGTCTTCTTCGGAGCCCACATCCTCGGCGTGCTCCAGTTGAAGGGCAAGGGCCTCGACATCGAGAAGATCTCGTCCGGCCTCATCGGCCGCGTGTCCTCTCAGCCCTTGTGGGACGCTCTTCCCCCGGAGTCCTTCGACGAGGCCCCGAGGAAGCGATGACGAGCGAACCTGCGTACCCCGACCTCACGGGCGCAACTCGCGCCGCGCTCGCCTCCGTCCGGCCCCCGGCCTAGCCGGGCGGTGCCTGCGCCGAGCCCGCTTTGAACAACTGGGTGTCGTCGCCGGTCAGCTTGCCTCGCTCGTAGCGCGTGCCGCCGTGCGTCCACCGATACGCGCCGGGTGCGCCGTTGGACGAGTCGAACGCCGCCGAGTCGAACCAGACCTCGCCGACGTTGTCCATGTAGGTGTAGTCGTCCGGCCCATACCCGCCACCGATGGCCCATGGGGTCTGCCCATACCTGTGCCCAAGACCAAACAGGGCCTGTTGGAAGCTGGCTGGCGTGAGCTTGGGCCCCGCGCCCTGGATGCCGTTCATCATGTTGACGAGGATCTGCCAGTGCACGAAGCATGCGGAGCCATCCGGGTCGTTGTCTGGGTCGATGGAGTGATAGGCGCGAAAGCACTCCGATGCCTGTGCGTTCTGGGGCCATTCTCTGCCGGAGATGCCAAAGAGGTGGGCCGATTGGTCTTTGGGGAGGATGGAAGCGATGGTGTTGTTGTCGATGGCATAGTTACCAAACATCACCCATTCGGGGTTGTAGGTGCCGTTCGGCTGGCTCATCAGAAGGATCAAGTTGCCGACGACCTGGCTAAACAAGATGGTGGTCACGCCCTCGGCGCGGAACTTGGTCATCGCCGCGGCCGCGTTGTTGGGGTCGCCTTCACTCGACAGCTCGATGCTGGTCGCCTTGCCGCCACACTCCTTGTCGAAAGCCTTGTCGAAGTCCGACGCGGTCACGCCGCCTTGGGTGTTGCGGTAGGTGACGAAACCAAACTTTCGCGGCTTGCCATTGACGTCGGCCCCACCGAACTTGGTGAGCTTGCCGACCAGGGTCTTGCAGGCGTACTCGACGCCCATGCCGACCATCTGGTTGAGGTCCATCTCGAACGAGAACAGGCCAGGTCGATTGGCGACGTACTCCGGGTGCGACAAGGGGTCGCACATGGCGACGAGGCCCTTCTGGACATAGTCCTCGCACATCGTCTGGCTGGTGCTGTACAGGCCGAACAGCTTGAACGCCGGGTCATCGGCCATGCTGGTGGCTTGCGCCTGTTGGTCGCCTGCGCTCGCACTGGCGGGGTCGCCGGTGCCGTAGAACACCACGCGGCGGCCGTAGGTCTCATAGCGCTGGTTGAAGTATTGCTGGAACACGCGGAACGTTCGGGTGCCGGAGCTCTCGTTGGGCGTCGGTTGGTCGGGCACCCGGCCCTTGGCAGGCGATCCAAGGTTGGTGAAGCCAAGGCGCACCTCGTTGGCCGTCACGTTCTTCGAGGTGGCACCGCCGTTGTCGCCGACGAAGCCTGGCGTGCACGGGCCCGCATAGACCGACTCGATCTGACGAGGCGGCTTGCCAAAGCAGAATCCGGACCCGGCTTTGCGCCGCGGCGGGGCCGTCGTGGTGATGCCGGGCGGTGGCGGGGTGCCCGCCGCGGCGGTCGTGGTGGTCGTCGAACCCCCCGCCACCGCGCCGGCTCCGCCGCCGGCGGCCTGCTGTTGCGATTGGATGATCTGGTCGGGGTTGTTGGGATCGGGCGGGGCGTCTGGGCTGAGCGCACCGCTCTCCGTGCTCGGGTCCGGCGGGGGCCGCAGCGCCGAGGGGAGGATGAGCACTGCCGCAACCATCATCACCGCGAGGTACAACATGGGCAGCCAGCGGCGGCCGCGGCTGCGCCCACGTCTGGTCACGCTGGCGCCGGTGGCGATGGTCATGTGTGCCTTCCCCGCAGGGTGCTGTCCGAATCGCTCACACTATTGGGGCAGGCTTGCGGAGCGGGCGCGGTCAGCGCCAGGTGGTGCGCTCCGCATGCAACGCGTCGTCGACCGGCGCGCAGGCGCCGTCCTGGGTGGTGCCGAAGATCATCGTCTGGCGGCGGTCCAGATCGTACGCGGGCCAGCCGGGGTCGCCATTGGTGATGAACGCCATCCAGGCGCCGTGCATCGCATCGGCCATGGCTTGGGGTGGCGCATCGCCGCACAGCGCGGTCACGCCGTCAGCATCCAGCACATCCCAGATGAACGGCACGTCGACGCAGTGCACCGCGCCGATGCCGCCGAGACCGGGGGAACGCCAACGAACGTCGTAGGAGAACGTGGGTGCAGCGCCAGGCGCATCGTCGGCCGCCCTGGTCTCCGCCAACCGGATGCCAGGGACGCGGAAGGTGGTGTCAGTCATGGCCTGGCCGAGGATCTCGCCCGCCGGGACGTCGGGTCGGGCAGCTCGCAGGGCCCGGGCGTCGTCGGCGTCCATGCCCATCTTCGCGAGTCGCAGGACGAGGGTGTCGTCGTCGAGCTCGTTCGATCGGAACATGGCGTTGAACTCTTCGATCGTGGCGCCCACGAGCATGGCGATGTCACGGCCGGCGCCAGCACGGGCAGCCTCGATGACCGGGGCGAGGATGAGCTCGCCGTCGACCGCTGGTCCGTAGCCGAGCATTCGGTTCTGCATGTCGGCCTCATCCGGCGCCGCCGCCTGTGCGGCCACCAGCGCTGCCGGGGTCAAGGCCGCGAACGCCTCACGGGTCGGCGCAACGCCCAGCTTGGCGGCCACGGCGGCGGTCTTGGCGTGCGAGTAACCAGCTGGCGCCGGTGCGAAGGCCGAGCCGCTCATCGGGATGGCTCGCTGAAAGAGCCCGTTGGCCCGGGGGATGGTCGACAACACTGCGCACGCCCCTCCGCCCGCAGACTGCCCCGCGATGGTCACGCGCCCCGGGTCCCCGCCGAAGCGTGCGATGTTGGCCTGCACCCATTCGAGCGCGGCGATCCAGTCGAGGACGGCACGGTTCTTGGGGGCGCCCTCGAGGTCGAGGAAGCCCTCGGCACCGAGTCGATAGCCGACCGACACCACGACGACGCCATCGCGGTTGAAGCTGCGGCCGTCGTAGAACGAGCTGCTCGCCGTTCCCTGGGTGTAACCGCCGCCGTGGATGTATACGAGGACGGGCAGCCCGACCGCGTCGAGGTCTGGCGTGAAGACATTGAGGCTCAGCCACGCGTCGGGGTCGAGGCAGGCGTCGCCCTCGACGATGGGCTCCGGGATCAGCGTGAAGCCCTGCGCAGGCTGGGGCGCCGTCGGTCCGAAGCGCGTCGCATCGCGCACACCGGTCCAGCGCTCCACTGGCGCCGGTGCGAGCAGCCGCAGCGCGCCAACCGGCGGCGCCGCGTAGGGCACCCCGAGAAACGCGAACCCAGAGGCCCGCTCCAGTCCCCTGATCGTGCCGGAGTCGATCGTAACCATGGCGTCCATCAGGATTGTCAGACCTTCGCCTTGGGGCCCGCTCCGCTGCGGGAGAAGCCGCCAGGCAAGACCATGGGCACACCGGGAGCTTCCGGCCACTGCTCGTCGGCGATCGGGTACGCGATGGGGGTGACGTCGCTGCGGATCGCTTGGCCGACCTCGATGCCGCCACGTTCGACGGCGAAGTGGGGGTTCGGGTAGCCGCGGGTCGAGCCATCGGGGAAGTAGATGATGGTGTGTACCTCGCGAGGCGAGTCTGTGATGTTGGGCTTGGAGAGGTGAACGACCAGGCCGTGGTGGAAGGCAACGCCACCGCGGGGCACCTCGACGAACACCGGCTCGATGCCGGCTACCTCTGGGTCGGCCAACAGGTTCTGCGGCTCGCCGAAGAAGATGTTGACGAACTTTCGCAGGCCGATGGCGTGGGTGCCTGGCAGATAGCCGAGCGCCCCACCGGCGATCGTGGACCCCTGCATCGGCACCCACGCGGTGACCGAGTTCGTCTCGAGGATGGGCCAGTACGGGTGGTCCTGGTGGGCGTCGGTCGGGCGGCCGCCGGCGGGCTTGGTGAGCGCCTGGTCGTGCCAGATGCGGGCGATCGGCACCTCCATCAGCTCTGCCGCGACCTGGCCCATGCGCTGATGAAAGGTGAACGGCCGCATCTCCGGGTAGTCCTCCCACAGGTTCATGCACTGTTGGAACATCTGCTCGTATCGAGACTTCTCCTCAAAGGCCCTGGTGTCTGCGCCGGCGCGCTCGCCGAGCGCAGTGCGCAACAGCGGCGAGAAGTGGTCGAGCTCGTCCTGGCTCAGCACATCCGGGACGACGATGAAGCCGTCGCGGCGGTATTGCTCTCGCTGATCGTCACGCAGGATGCGCGTCGTGGTCGTGGTGTCAGACATCGGCGGTGGTGTCCCCCCTGGGTCGCCGGTCCAGCACGAGCCGTCCCGGATCTGATATCGATTTCCTGTCAGCCTCGCGCTCGTGCGGGGCGTACGTCAACGGAGACCGCCTCATGACCAGCACCTCAGCGCCCTTCAACGGCCTCGGCATGCACCTCGGCAACCTGTCCCGACTGTCCGACGCGAAGTCGCGCTCGCTCAGCCCCGAGAACTTCAAGGGTGCCAAGGGTGCGGGCGGCATGGCCACAGAGGGGACGGGCACGGGGCCGTCGCGCGATCTGGGGCAGAAGTGGAAGGTGTCGCCCTCCATCCCGCTGCCCGCAGGCGAGACCATCGAACTTGCCAACGTCGACGGCCCCGGCGCCATACAGCAGATCTGGATGACGGCTACCAAACCGTGGCGCAACCTCATCATCCGGTTCTACTGGGATGGACAGGAGCAGCCGTCGGTCGAGTGTCCGGTCGGCGACTTCTTCGCCAACGGGTGGGAGACCTTCGCCCAGGTCAGCTCGCTCGCAATCTGCACCAATCCGGTCAACGGGTTCAACTGCTATTGGGAGATGCCGTTTCGTAAGCGGTGTCGTATCACGATCGAAAATCGCGGAGACAAAGATGGAGTTCTCTACTACCAGATCAACTACACCATCACCGATGTGCCAGAGGACGCTGCATACTTCCACGCGCACTTCCGCCGAAACAACCCGTTGCCGTACATGACCGACCACACCTTGCTCGACGGCGTTGTGGGCAAGGGTCACTACATCGGCACCTACATGGCCTGGGGTGCAAACAACAACGGCTGGTGGGGTGAGGGCGAGATCAAGTTCTTCATGGATGGCGACGAGGAGTGGCCGACCATCTGCGGCACCGGCGTCGAGGACTACTTCGGCGGGGCCTACTGCTTCATCGTCGACAAGAAGTACAAGGACTACACGACGCCTTATTGCGGAATGCCGCAGGTCACGACGACCGACAACACCTACCGGAGCCAGCAGCGATTCGGTCTCTACCGCTGGCACATCCTCGACCCCATCCGTTTCGAGAGCGACCTCCGCGTCACCATCCAGGCCCTCGGCTGGCGGTCCGGCATCCGCTACCTCCCCTTGC
>JAYUDU010000469.1:0-8939 GCA_043739605.1 Acidimicrobiales bacterium
CGCCGCGATGCGAGGGTGCTGGTGGTGGACAACCGCACCGAGGCTCGTCGCGTGGCAGCGCGTGACACCCTCGGCGGCGTCGTCCCGTCGTTCACACAGCTGCTGCCCATCGATCACCGTCTCACCCAATTGCCACACCCGGACACCGACGAGCTCCGCCGATGGGACGATGGGTTGGCTGCCGCCGTTATCGCTTGCGGCGCGGACTTCGATCGTGCGAGCTCCGATGCCATGCCCGACCTCACGAGGTACGGGGTGGTCCTGATGCCGACGTTGGATGCGCTTGCGCCCCAGGCGTGGGACGCGCTCACGCGCGCCGCCGCCGCTGGCGTGGTCGTGGCGGTGGGCCCGCGGGTACCGACGCTCGATGGACGAGCACGCCCGGTCGTGGCGGCGGCCCGCCAGCTTGGTGCGATCCGCCTGCTGTGCGACCCCGCGGACGTTGCGGCGCTGGTGCCCGCACCGCTCGTTGCCTGTGATCGCGACGACGTCGTGGTGACGGTGTGGGAGGGCGACGGGCGGCGGGTCGTCGTGGCCGCCCACGATGGCGAAGGCGACGTTGTCGCTCATCTGAGAACCTCGGCGCCGCGGCCCGGTCAACGATGGGTCGGGCTCTGGCACGACGAGAACCTCCTGGCGGACACCACGGGCGCCGTCGTCGCGACCCTGGGACCGTGGGATGTCCAGGTGTGGGAGGTGGCGGGATGATCGATCCGGCTGCCCCCATCACTCACCTCGATCCCGGCGGAGTTCGCCATCTCATGGCCCTCGTTCGTCATCGCATGGATGCGAGCGGCCACACCCTCACGGTGTTGCACGACGCGGGCGTCGTGGTGGCCGTCGTCGACTCCAACCTCGGTCATGTCGCAGGTCATCGAGAGGCCATCGCCGATGCTGGTGCGCGGGCGGCTGAGCTGCTCGGCCTGACCGGCGTCGATCGCGTCGTCGTGCTCGACCGGCCGCAGCTCGACGCGGTCGGCGCCGCAGTGGTCGAGCTGGCGCGGCAGCTGCCATCGCAGGGAGATCTCCTGCTCGCCGCGAACGACTTGTGGTGGTCGCACCCCGCGGTGGCGACCGCTCCGGTGCCGCCCATCAGCTCGTGGGCCCCCGTTCGCCAGGCGCTTCGCAAGATGCCCGATGGGTGGTTGCACGTTGCACTCGGCGGCGACGACGGTCCTCAGCTCGATGCGCACCTCAGGGTCGAAGGTGGGTGGGTGCGGGAGATCACCGGACGGATGCCCCGCCAGGCAACGGTGGCCTCGCTCGCTGCCGAATGGAGTGTGGTCGAGGCGGCGGCGGCGGCCGTCGAACCGTGGGCGGCCCTCCTGGACGCCATCGCAGACGGGCGGGTGGCACATCGCGGCCTTGAGACCGTGCTCGCATCCACAGAACCGAGGTCGTGATGACACCGCCGGCCGTGGCCACGCACCCCTGGTGGCGACACGCCGTCTACTACCAGGTGTACATCCGTAGCTTCGCAGACGGCAACGGCGATGGCGTGGGGGACCTGCTCGGCCTCAGAGCGCGCCTCGACCACCTCGGCGACCTGGGCGTCGACGCCGTGTGGATCACCCCTCACTACCCATCGCCCATGGCCGACCACGGCTACGACGTAGCCGACTACCGGGGCGTCGACCCCCTCTTCGGCACCCTCGATGACATCGACGGACTCATCGCAGACCTGCATGCGCGTGGCATCCGACTGGTGTTGGACCTCGTGCCCAATCACACCTCTGACCAGCACGCGTGGTTCCAAGAGGCGATCGCCGACCCCGCTTCGCCGGCCAGGAGCCGCTACATCTTCAGGGACGGCCGGGGCCCCACCGGCGATGAACCCCCCAACAACTGGCGCAGCGTCTTCGGTGGTCCGGCGTGGAGCCGCGAACCGAGCGGTGACCAGTGGTACTTACACCTGTTCGCCCCCGAACAGCCCGACCTCGACTGGACCAACGAAGAGGTGCGCGCCGAGTTCGACTCCATCCTTCGCTTCTGGTTGGACCGAGGGGTCGACGGGTTCCGCATCGACGTCGCCCACGGTTGCGCCAAAGACCCAGAGCTGCGAGACAACACGGTCAAACCGGGCAAGAAGGGGCCTGTCTTCGACGACATGGCCCAAGACCACTCGATGGACCAAGACGCTGTTCACGAGATCTGGCGCCGCTGGCGAATGGTTGTTGAGCACTACGACGGCGATCGCGTCCTCATCGCCGAAGCGTTTCTGTGGGACCCGAAGCGCCTTGCGATGTACGTGCGACCGGACGAGCTGCACCTCGCTTTCAACTTCTTGTTGCTTGGCCAGCAGTGGGACGCCGCCAGTTACCGGACAGCCATAGAGCAGTCGACGGCGGCCCTCGCCGAGGTCGGTGCCTCGGCGTCATGGGTGCTGTCGAACCACGATGTGATCCGCCACCCCACCCGCTTCGGCGGGGGCGACATCGGCCAGCGCCGCGCCCGGGCGGCCGCCCTCATCTCGCTCGGCATGCCAGGGTGCACGTTCGTCTACGGCGGCGAGGAATTGGGTCTCGAACAGGTCGATGTGCCGCCAGAGGCCCGCCAGGACCCGGTCTGGTTCAACAGTGGTGGTACCCAGGTCGGCCGTGACGGCTGCCGCGTGGCGATGCCGTGGGACGACACCGAGCCGGCCTGCGGGTTCTCCACGGTTGCGCCGTGGCTGCCGATGCCGGTCGATTGGTCGGCACGGTCAGTGGCCAGTCAAGTCGGCGATGAGGCGTCGATGCTCACGCTCTATCGCGGGGCGATCGCCGCCCGCAATGAGCTGCTCCGAGCGGGGGCCGGGCTCGCATGGATGTGGCGGGCGGCACCAAAGGGCGTGCTGTGCATCGACCGCGGCGACGGCTGGATCATCGCCATCAACCAGTCCGGGGTGGCGGTGTCTGTGCCGCTTCCGTGGGCGGCAAAGGTGCGCATCGCCAGCGACCCAGCAGTGGTGTCCGTCGACGGCGCGACGTTGCGACTTGGCATCGATGCGGGAGCGTGGATCACACCGGCGTGACGCAGGGTTGGTAGACCGTCGGTGATGGCCGACTCGACAGACATGCCCATTCCGACGGGCCTCGCCGACCTCACCCCGGCGTGGCTGACCGCTGCGCTCGGCAGCACGGTCGAGGCGGTCACGGTCACGCCGATCGGCACCGGCCAGGTTGCCGACAGTGCTCGCCTGGCCATCACGTGGGCCCCCGGCTCTGTCGGTCCGGCGCACCTGGTGGCGAAGGTCACCGCGGCGTCTGAAGCAAGCCGCGCCGCGGCCGCAGCGACGCGCACCTACGAGCTGGAGGTCGGCTTCTACACGCATCTCGCGGCGGGCTTGCCGGTGCGGGCTCCGGCGTGCTCGTGGGCGGGCTTTGACGCTGCCACCACCAGCTATTGCGTGCTGCTCGAGGACGTTGCTCCCGCACAACAGGGCGACCAGATCGGGGGCTGCACGGTCGAAGAGGTGAGATTGGCCCTCGACGAGCTGGCCCTGCTGCACGCCCCCCGTTGGGGCGACCCGACCCTGGCCGACCTCGGTTGGCTGCATCCGGCATCGCTGACCAACGGAGAAGCGCTTGGCGCCTTCATCGGCATGCTCGCGCCGGGCTTCTTCGACCGCTACCGGGCACGCCTCACACCGGCGGTGGCCGAGCTCATCGAGCGGATCCTGCCCAAGCTCAGCGGCTACGGAGCCGGCTGGTCCGGTGTCACCACCATCGTGCACGGTGACTTCCGCGCCGACAACCTGATGTTTCCGCCCCAAAGCGCCACCCAGCACGAGCCCCACGGCCGGCGCGTCGTCGTCCTCGACTGGCAGACGATCGCCATCGGCCCCGGTCTCTCAGACGTCAGCTACCTGCTCGGCGGCAGCCTGTTGCCAGATGTCCGTCGCGAGCACGAGGAGGCGCTCGTCCGCCGCTACCTCACTAGCCTCCATCACCACGGCGTCGCCATGGACTGGGACACGTGCTGGATGGACTATCGGCGGTTCACGTTCGCCGGCCTGCTCATGGCCATCATGGCGTCGATGCTCGTCGGCCAGACCGACAGAGGCGACTCGATGTTCGTCGCCATGGCCGACCGCGCGGGCCTCCACGCCCTCGACCTCGACAGCGAGGCTCTGTTCGGCCGATCCACGTAGGTTTCGGGGTGTGCCCACCGCCACCACGCTCCTCATCCACGGGTTCGCCTCCAGCGCAGCGCTCTCGTGGGACCGCTCCGGTTGGCGCGACGTCCTTGGCGATGTCGGCACGAAGGTCATCGCGCCGGACCTGCTCGGCCACGGCGGTGCCGCCAAGCCCCACGACCTGGAGGCGTACGCCGAGGGCGTCGAGGAAGGGATCATGGCGGCCATCGATGGCATCGAAGAGCCCGTCGACGCGGTGGGCTTCTCCATGGGCGGCCGGGCGCTGCTGGTGCTCGCCGGGCGTCACCCTGACCGCTTCCGGAGGCTCGTCGTTGGTGGCATCGGCGCAAACCTCTTCATGCACGGCGACCGCAGCGGTGCCGAGGCCGTGGCCGCCGCCATCCGGGGTGAGCGCGAGGCCCTCGATCCCATCTCCCGAGCGTTCAAGCAGGCTGCCGACACGCCGCCGAACGACCCCATCGCCATGGCTGCGTGCCTGCTGCGAGCGCAACCGGCGCTCGGCCTCGACGAGATGGCGTTGGTCACCCATCCGACGCTCGTCGTCGCCGGTGAGGCCGACCCCATCGCCTGGCCTGTGGACCGGCTGCTGGCCGCGCTTCCCGACGCGCGGCTGCACGCCCTCAAGCGCGTCGACCACCTCGGCACCATGAAGGACTTCGGCTTTCTCGACGCCGCCATCGAGCACTTCTCGGCCTGAGGATGGAGCCGCCGCCGCCTCGTCGCGCCCGGTAGACTCCGCCGGCATGGGGACTCCTCGTCGCATCGGTACCGTTCTTGCACTCGTAACGCTCGTGCTTTGCGCACTCGTCACGCAGCGCCCAGCCGGCGCGGTGGCGGCTCCCTCACAGGTGTCGATCACCGCTGACCGGTCGGTTGCCACCGTCGGCGTCGACACCGCGACGGTGACGGCGACCGTCACCCAGAGTGGGAACCCCGCGCCGAACGGCACCCTCGTGCAGTTCTCACTGTCACCGCCAGACACGGTGTTCACGGGCAGGCCCCTGCTCACCATGGCGGCCAAGCCCGACGGCACCGGCTACTGGCTTGCCGACATCTTCGGCCATGTCACCGCCTACGGATCCGCACCTGACCTGGGCAGCGCCACCGGCCTCAAGGGGATCGTCGTGACCATCATGGCCACGCCAGACGGTGCCGGCTACTGGCTGGTCACCACGGCCGGCGAGGTCGTGCGGTTCGGCACGGCGACCTTCTTCGGCGACACTTCTGGCGTCGCCCTCAACCACCCGATCCGGTCGGCATCGCCCACGCCGTCGGGCAACGGCTACTGGCTCATGGACACCGCCGGCAGCATCTTCGCCTACGCCGGCGCCAATTTCTACGGCTCGCCCGGCGCCGCGCCCAACGTCGACGCCGTCGCCATCGTGAGCACCTCCACCGGCACCGGCTACTGGATCACCGCCACCGACGGCCGGGTCTTCCGGTTCGGCAACGCTCAGGACTTCGGTGGCGTCACGCCGCACCACGGCATCCTCGGCATGGCCCGCACCGGCGACGACCTTGGCTATTGGCTGGTCGACGTCGACGGCACCGTCTTCTCCGCTGGCGACGCCGTTGCGACGGGTGGAATCGCCAGTCCGGCACCCACCGTTGCGGTCGTCCGCAGCGCCACGTCGAACACCGCCTACTGGGTCGCCGACTTCGACGGTCGGGTCGCCCCCCACGGAGGAGCCATCGATGCGGGCGACCACTACCGGGTGCCCACCGTTGGTGGGATCGCCACCTTCACGTTCAGCTCGTTCGACGGCCCCGTCACCACGCGGGTCACTGCGGCCGTTGGCAGCGGCCCGACGTCCAACGCCGTCGACGTTCAATGGCGTCTCCCCGAAGCGCTCGGCTATCGCCTGGTTGCCTCCGACGGTGGCATCTTCGCCTTCGGCAGCGCCCCGTTTCATGGGTCGACGGGCAGCATCGCGCTGGCCAAGCCCATCGTCGGGATGGCCGCCAACCCCGATGGTGACGGCTACTGGATGGTTGCCTCCGACGGTGGCATCTTCGCCTTTGGTGACGCACCGTTCTACGGCTCGCTCGGCGGCCGCTCCCTGAGCTCGCCGGTGGTCGGCATGGCCGCAGACCCCGCGGGCGGCGGCTACTGGATGGTGACGGCGCAGGGCCAGGTCTTTGCGTTCGGCGCGGCGGTCGACGCTGGCGGACGGTCTTCGACGGCGTCGCCGGTGGTCGCCCTCGTGCCCACCCCGTTTGGCGACGGCTACTGGCTCGTCGATCAGGCCGGCCACGTCACCGCTCATGGTGGGGCCAGCTCACTCGGAGACCTCGCCCGCATCCACCTCAACTCTCCGATCGTCGGCATGGCTGCCACGTCGAGTGGCGACGGATACTGGCTGCTCGGCCGCGATGGCGGCGTCTTCGCCTTTGGTGATGCGACGTTCTTCGGATCGACGGGCAGCATCCGCCTCAACCAGCCGGTCGTCGGCATGGCGGCGTCTCCGACCGATGACGGGTATTACTTCGTCGCAGCTGACGGCGGCATCTTCGCCTACGGCGACGCCAAGTTCTACGGATCGACCGGCGACATCCACCTCAACAAGCCCGTGGTTGGTATGACCATCGGCACCATCGGCTGAGCAGCCGATCCGGCTGATCGACCGTTCAACGATTGACGGGACCCTTCTACGAAGCGGCGCGCCGATCTCGTTGCATGCGGCGACGCCACCGGCGACGCTCCTCCTCCGTGAGGCCACCCCACACGCCGTCCTCTTGGCGGGTTGTGAGCGCGAAGTCCAAGCACTCGTCGCGGACGGGGCAGCTCGTGCACACCCTGCGGGCCTGCTCGACCTGGGACTGCAATCCCTCGCCTTCGCCGTTCGGGAAGAAGAGCTCGGTGTCGAGGTCCTTGCACGCGGCGGCGGCGCGCCACGCATGCCAGGACGGGATGAGGCGCTCGGAGAGCGTGGAACTGGAGGTCTGGGGGGTCATGGTCACCTCGAGGATGGAGGACGAGCAGGGGGAGAAGGGCGGGAAGCTCCCGGATACGTCCCAACGATGAGACGGGCTCGTTCTGTTCCCGAGAAGCACCCGGGGTAGACATTGGCGCCATGTCTGGCCCCCTGAGCGACGTCGCAGCCATTCGGCGGGATGGGGATGCGGCCGGCGCCGCGCTGCCCGTTCCGGCCGATGTGGTGGAGGAGAGGGTCGAGCTGGCCCGGCGGCAGGCGCTGTCGATAAGCATCGACGGGACCACCCCCGACCGCACGATCTTGCACGTGCACGGCGGTGGCTATTGCTTGGGCTCCCCGCTGACCCACCGCGACCTCGGCATCCGCCTGGCGCGTGCCACCGACGCCCGGGTGGTGCTGCTCGAGTACCGCCTCGCTCCAGAGCACCCGTTCCCCGCCGCAGTCGACGACGTGGTGGGCGCCGTCGGAGCGCTCCTGGAACTCGGCGTCGACCCGAGGGCGTTGGCGGTCAGCGGAGACTCCGCCGGCGGGGGTGCTGTGCTCGCCGCCGCGATGAGCAGCTTGGGGGCCGACGCAGTGCTCCCGGCGTGCCTGGTCCTGCTGTCGCCCTGGCTCGACCTTCGCAGCCCGGCGGTGGCAGATCGCGACCCCGATGGCCTCGGCGCGGCGCGAGCCGCCATGGCCGAGGCGTACCGGGGGGCTGCGGCCGGCGACCATCCGTTGGTGTCACCGGCCGCCGCACCCGCGAGCGCGCTGGTGGGCCTCCCGTCCCTCCTCGTGCAGGTCGGTGCGCACGAAGCGTTCCGCACTGCGGCCATCGGCTTCCACCAGCTCGCCGTCGAGGCCGGCGTCGACGCTGAGATCGAGGTGTGGGACGACTGTCCCCACGGCTGGCACGTCGACGGCACTCACCCACACGCGGCCAGCGCGATCGCTCGCATCGCGTCGTACCTCGACCGTCACCTCGCCGGGCCCGCCAAGGTTCCGCTCCTCCCGAGCTGAGCTGGTCGCCTGGCGCCAACCGGCGATCGGTCAGAGGAGGCGGAGCGCAGACACCGCGGCGATGCGACGCTCGGCGACCGCCTCGGCGGCGGCCGTCGTCGTGGTGCCCTCCGCCGCGGCCGTCCGGAGGACGTGTGTGAGGTTGGCGCCGACGCGCTCGACGGCGCGCAGGGCGCGCCGATGGTCGTACCCGGCGTCGCCGAGCTCCTCGGCGATGTTGATGACGCCGCCGGCGTTGACCACGAAGTCGGGTGCGTAGACGATGCCGCGCTCGGTGATGCGCTGCCCATCGTCCGCGGTGGCCAACTGGTTGTTGGCCGCGCCGCACACGACGGCGGCGCCAAGCACGGGGATCGTGGCTGCGTTCAGCCCGGCCCCCAGGGCGCACGGTGAGAGCACATCACACGGGAGGCGATGGGCAGTGGCGAGCTCGATCGGCGTGATCGTGCCGGGGCCTCCGGCGCACGCTGCGACGACTGACGACACACGAACGGCGTCGACGTCGGCGATCGAGACGTGGGCGCCCCGCTCGACGAGGTGGCCAGCGAGGGCCCCGCCGACCTTGCCGACGCCGATGATGACGACCCGAAGACCGGCGATATCGTGCAAGAAGTCGGACCCCACCGGTCCACCCGTGTGGTGGTTCCATGCCGCCCCGATTGCGTGTAACACACCCCAAGCTGTCGCTGGGGAAGGATCGCCAGAGCCACCATGCCACTCCGAGGTGCCGGTGACGAATGGGGTCTCCTTGCGGAGCAGATCCATATCATCCTGAGTCGTCCCGACATCCTCTGCAGTGAGATACCGCCCACCAAGCGAGTTGATGAAGCGTCCATAGGCACGGATGAGCGCTTCGGAACGGT
>JAYUDU010000470.1:0-3519 GCA_043739605.1 Acidimicrobiales bacterium
ATCCAGGAGATGGCGGTGGCACTGTCTGCGGTCGTCGAGGAGCGGCGTGGCTGCCCGATGGATGACCTCATCTCGGTGTGGGCCAACGCCGAGCTGCACGACGGCCCGCTCCCCGACACCGCCATCTTCAACGAGACCGGGCTGTTCGTGGCCGGCGGGGCTGAGACGACCCGCACCGTGATCGCCCGCGGCCTCGCCGTCTTCGCCGAGCACCCTGACCAGTGGGAGGCGGTCCACGCCGACCCGTCGCTCGTGCCCGGAGCCGTCGAGGAGCTGATCCGCTGGGTCACCCCGCTCAACAACATGTTCCGTCGCGCCGCAGTCGATGCCGAGGTCGGCGGCGTCGCCGTCGCCGCCGGCGACACCATCGCCTTGCTGTACCCGTCGGCCAACCGCGACGAAGACGTGTTCGACGACCCGTTCCGCTTCGACATCACGCGGCCCGACAACCACCACGTCGCCTTCGGTTATGGCACCCACTTCTGCGTCGGCGCGACCCTGGCCCGTGAAGAGCTGCGGGTGCTGTTCGGCGAACTCACAGCCCGAATCACCGACCTCGAGGTGGTGACGCCGCCCGAGATCGAGGACAACATCTTCGCCGGCGCGGTGAAGCGCTTCGATCTCCGCTTTCGCGTCCGGTAGGCGGCGGCCTCGTTCCATCTGAACGAGTTCTTGCGTCCGGATGGACGAGCCCGGAGGCTGCGCGAGACTCTGCGCCGTGGAGCGCCAACAGGACTACGTGCTGCGGACGGTCGAAGAGCGCGGGGTGCGAACAGTCCAGCTGTGGTTCACCGACGTGCTCGGCGTCCCCAAGGTGTTCGACATCACGCCGGCAGAGCTGGAGAACGCGCTCGAAGAGGGCATGACCTTCGACGGCTCAGCGATCGACGGCTTCAGCCGCGTGCAGGAGTCGGACGTGCTGGCCAAGCCGGACCCGACGACGTTCCAGCTGCTGCCGTGGCGGGTCAGCGAGACCGCGGTGGCCCGGGTCTTCTGCGACGTGAAGAACCTCGACGGCACGCCGTTCGAGGGCGACCCCCGCCACGTCCTGCGCAAGGCGCTCGACCGCGCGCACACGAAGGGCTTCAGCTTCTTCGCCGCCCCCGAGCTGGAGTTCTTCTACTTCGGCTCTGCCGACCCATCGAAGCCGCTTGAGCCCATCGACAGCGGCTCGTACTTCGACCTCACCGTGGCCGACAAGGGGTGGGAGCTGCGCAAGCGCAGCGTCCATGTCCTTGAAGACATGGGCATCCCGGTCGAGTATTCCCAGCACGAAGACGCCCCCTCGCAACACGAGATCGACCTCCGGTACACCGACGCCTTGACGATGGCCGACACCGTCATCACGGTCCGCCAGGTCATCAAGGAGATCGCCCAGCGCGAGGGCATCCACGCCTCGTTCATGCCCAAGCCGATGTCTGGCGTCCAGGGATCCGGCATGCACACGCACTTCTCGCTGTTCGAGGGGGATACCAACGCGTTCTTCGACCCCTCCGACGAGCACCGTCTCTCGAAGGTCGCCAAGGCATTCATCGCCGGCGTCTTGGTGCACGCGCCAGAGATCACGGCCGTCACCAACCAGTGGGTCAACAGCTACAAGCGCCTCGTCGCCGGCTACGAGGCACCGGTGTATGTGTGCTGGGCGCGCAACAACCGCTCCGCGCTCGTTCGCGTGCCGCTCGCCAAGCGCGGCGAATCGACCCGCTTCGAGTACCGGGCACCCGACCCCGCCTGCAACCCCTACCTCGCCTTCGCGATGGTCCTGGCTGCCGGACTGAAGGGCATCGAGGAGGGCTACCAGCTGCCGCCAGAGACGAGCGGCAACATCTTCGAGATGACCAACGAGGAACGCGCCGCCGAGGGCATCAAGCCCCTCCCCGCCAGCCTCGCGGAAGCCGTCGACATCATGGAGGGCTCTGAGCTGGTGGCCGAGACGCTCGGCGAGCACGTCTTCGAGTGGTTCATCCGCAACAAGCGTGACGAGTTCCTGGCCTACAAGACGTCCGTGAGCCAGTTCGAGCTCGACCGCTACCTGCCGCGGCTCTAGGCGCCGGCGTGGAACCCCTCCTCTTCTTCCCTGATCCGCCGCCGCCGGCCGTGGTCCAAGCGCTGGACCTCGCCGGCTATCCGTGGAAGGCAGTGTCCTCCGCTGACGCCGCCACACGCCTGGAGCCCGAGGAAGGTTGGGCGGGAGCGATCGTCGCCGCAGACACCGACCCTGAAGGCGCCTTCGCGTTGTGCCGTGCGATCCGCAAGAAGGACATCCCGCTCGAGCCGCTGCTGCTCGTCATCAATCCGGATCAGCTGAAGGACCTTGAGTTACGCGAAGATCTCTTCGATGACTTTCTGCTCATACCATTTCAGACAGCAGAGCTTGATGGGCGACTGAAGCATCTCTTTTGGCGAGCAGGTCGGGGCACCCGTCCAGAGCTCATCGAGTACGGGCCGTTGGTACTGAACCTTGAGACCTACCAAGCGAAGATCGCCGACAAGCCCCTGGATCTGACCTACATGGAGTACGAGCTCTTGAAGTTCTTGTCGAGCCACCCTGGCTAGGTGTTCACGCGGGAGGTGCTGCTGTCGAGGGTGTGGGGTTACGAGTACTACGGCGGGGCGCGCACCGTCGACGTTCACATCCGTCGCCTCCGCGCCAAGCTCGGCGAGGAGCACGCCAACCTCATTCAGACCGTTCGCTCCGTTGGCTACCGCTTCGGCCAACCTCGCTGGAGCATCTGACACCACGAGGTCGGCTGGGCGGCACAACTGCACCGAGCCTTCCGGCAAAAACCTATCTAGACGAGCGGCAAAACCACACATAGCATCTGCGACGTGGACCGCGATCGATTCATGGGCTCGGCCCTCGACACCGCAGTTCGAGGCTTTCGACTGGTGGTGCTCGCGGGCGCCCGACAGGCTGGAAAGTCCACCCTCCTCCGCCAACGCGCTGCTGAGCACGGCTGGCGCTACTCGACCTTCGATGACCCGGGCACGCTCGCACTCGCGCAGGCGGACCCGACAGGGTTCGTCGCCAACCTCACCCCGACCTCCGTCGTGGACGAGTTCCAGCGCGCCGGTGACCCCTTCCTCCTCGCCCTCAAGCAACGCGTCGACCTCGATCCGACCAAGGGACTCGCGGTGCTCGTCGGTTCAGCGGACTTTCTCACCAGCAGTCGTCTCTCCGAGACCCTCGCCGGACGTGTCGGCCTCGTCCACCTCTGGCCGCTCTCGCAAGGCGAGATCACTGGGGCGCGTGAGGGATTCCTCGACGCGTTCGTTGCTGACCCCGTCGCGTTGGCGGCGCGCTCACGCGGGGGCATCGCCCGAGCGGGCTACGCCGACATCATCGTTCGGGGTGGCTTCCCCGACGCCGTCGCGGCGGTCGACGACGCGGCCCGAGCAGCGTGGTTCGACAGCTATGTCGATACCGTCCTCGCCCGCGAGTCCACCGACGACGCCGCAGATGTTCGGAACCCGCTGGCTCTGCGGCGCGTCTTCGAGGTCGCGACCGCTCGCGCCGGG